>JAEWEJ010000176.1 GCA_023389455.1 Actinomycetes bacterium
GGCTGGGCGTGGCTGTCGTAGGCCTGGCGCAGCCGCTGGTCGACGAACCGGCCGGCGGTCGGGGGGACGCGCCGCACGACGAGGTCGCGCGCGACGCGGGTGCGCCCGCCCCGGGCCTCGACGGTGCGCACCAGCTCGAGGTTCTCGAACAGCACGTGGTCGGCGTACCCGTGCGACGGCAGCGCGTCGCGGCGCACCACCAGCGTCCCGGGCCAGTCCCCGCCGACCGCCCGGTTCACCAGCGCACGCCCGGTGTCCCACCGCGCGTGCCACGGCAGCGGGTGGAACGCGTTCTGCGGACGGACCAGGTCCACCTCGTCGAGCATCCGCAACGCGCGGGCCAGGTCGTCCGGCTCCCAGCGGACGTCGTCGGCGGCGACGACCACGTACGGCGCGTCGGAGACCTCGAGCCCGCGTCGCACCCCCCGGACCTTGCCGTTGCGCCCCGGCTCCGGGGGCGGCGCCTCGACGTGGACGACGTCACGCGGCAGGGCGTGCGCGTTGCGCTCGCGCACGTGGGGCGGCGAGCCGTCGACGACGACCACGCGCACCTGGCGCACCAGCCCGACGAGGTACGACAGCGCCTCGACGTCCAGCGGCGTCTCGCCGCGCAGCGGCAGCACGTACACCGCGTCGCGGTGGCGCACGCTCATCGCAGCGGCTCCCGCAGCGACGTCTCACCGGCCTCCCAGCGGTCCAGCACGTGCTGGGCCCACCACCCGTCGAGGGCGAGGCACGCGGCCGCGCCCCACATCACGTCGACGCCCAGCGAGGGGTCCTGCTCGACGAGCCGACCGGCGAGGTCACGCCCGGCGATCTGCTCGTGGACCGCGTCCGCCTCGACGTGCTCGTCGAAGTACTCGGTGACGTCCTGCCCCAGCCCCAGGCGGCGCATGCCGTTGCCGTAGAGGCGGTTGGGGACGGACGACGTCATCTCGAACGCCGCCAGGTGCCCGACGATCGCGCCGCGCAGCCGGCGGTGCAGGCCGAACATCGACATCGCGTTGGGGTGCGCCAGCGTGATCGCCGGGACGTGGTCGACGTAACGGCCGTACGTGTCGTCCAGGCCGAGGCCGCGCATGGCGGTGGCGAAGAGCGTCGCGTGCTGCCGCTCGGGGTCGCCCGCCCCGTACTCGTCGGACTGGATCTCCATCATCGCGACCTTGGGCGCCCCGCCCAGGCGCGGCACCGACCAGGTGTGGGGGTCGGCCTCCTTGAGCTGGTAGACGGACCGGTGGACCAGCAGCTCCTCGAGCTGGGCCCGGTCCGCGCGGCGCGCGATCCACCGGGACATGCTCGGGCCGCCGTCGGCGGACGTCAGGGCGAACAGCGCGGCGGCGACCTGCTGCGCCGACGTGCCCTCCGGCAGGTCCGGTGCGGCGACCCGCTCCCGCAGCTCGGCCTCGACCACCTGCTCCAGCGCGGCGCGCGCGCCCAGCACGTCGGGCTGCCACTCCCAGTCGTCGTCGACGCCGGCGAGCCCGCGGTAGTGCAGCTCGTACATGCAGGTGAGCGCGAGCTGCACGTCGTCGTGCTCGAGCCAGGAGCCCGTCGGGGACGCGAGGACCTCGGCGACGACGCCGTGCAGCGACCCGGGGTCGGCCGTCCAGGTCAGGACGCGCAGCAGCGTGTCGCTCAGCGGTCCGCGCGGGCTGGGCAGCGGCATCGGGGACTGCGCCCCGGTGGTGACGGGCGCCGGGGACGGCAGCTGGGTGGTCATCGAGCTCCTCCTGCAGGTAGGCGCCCTGCTCGGCGCCCGCTCATCGTGACCCGACCCCCCGGGCCCCGCCACCGGGGCGGACGTGCCCCCGGTCACCACCACCCGATCAGGTCGCGCGGGTCGCCCACCCCTGCACGGGCCCGCCGCCCTACGCGCGGCACCGGGGCGGCGGTGCCCCGGTGCCGAGCCGACGGACCGTCAGGCGGGGTCCGTGCCGGACCCGTCGGGGGCGTTGCCCTCGTGCTCGTCGGGGAGCGGGTCGGGGTCGACGCCGAGCGACGGCAGGTCGGGCTGCTTCTCGTCGAAGCTGTCGGGCAGGTGCTCGCTCATACGTCGTCCCGCGGGTTGAGGTTGGCGGGCTCCGCGTCGGTGTCGGCGTCCTGGTCGGGGTCGCCGGCAGCGGCGGCACCGGTGCGCGGGTTGAGGTTGGCGGGGTCGGCGTCGGGGTCCTTCTCGGGGTCGTAGCCCGTGGTCTCTTCGCTCATGTGGTCCACGTTCGCACCGGCGCGCGAGGCGCGCACCCGGACGGCCGCACCGAGAGCGGCGAGCGTGAAGGGTTGTCGCCGGTATCCGGCGACAACCCTTCACGCACCGACCGGGACGGGTGCGTCAGATCGCGACGCCCGCGGCGTAGCCCGCGTGGATCGCGTCGCCGACCTTGGCCGGCTGGACGCAGTCGCCGACGACGTGCACGGCGGGGCCGTCCGCGAGCGCGTCGGGCAGGACGCGGTCCGGGCGGACGCCGAACGCGAGCAGCGCCGTGTCCGCCGGCAGCTCGACGGCGCCGTCCGGGCCCTCGCACACGACCGTGCCGTCGCCGATCGCGGTGACGCGGTGGCCGGTGAGGACGCGCGCGCCCACCTCGGCCAGGCGGCGCAGCAGCGCGACGCGGTTGTGGAACACCATGTCGGCCGCGATGGCCGGCGCGGCCTCGACGACCGTCACGTCGTGACCGTCGAGCGCGAGCTCGAGGGCCGCGTCGGCACCGGACAGGCCGCCGCCGCAGACCACGACGCGGTGCCCGACGGGCGTGCCGCGGTGGAAGTCGAGGACCTGGACGGCGGTCGGCCCGTCGACGCCGGGCAGGGCGGGCGCCCACGGCGTGGAGCCGGTGGCGACCACGACCGCGTCGGCGTCCGCGAGCTCGGGCGCGTCCGCGGTGACCTCGTGGTCGAGGTGCACGGCGACCCCCAGGCGCGCCATCTCGACCTCCCACCAGTCGACCATCCGGTGCAGCTCGCGCTTGAACTCCGGGGTGGCCGCCGGCTCGAGCACCCCGCCCAGGCGGGTGCCGCGCTCGTACAGGTCGACCTTGTGCCCGCGCTCGGCCGCGACGCGCGCGGCCTCCAGCCCGCCGGGGCCGCCCCCGACGACCGTGACCTTGCGGACCACCGGCGCCGGCAGCAGCACGCGCGTCGCCTCCTGCGCGGCCTCCGGGTTGACGGAGCACCCGAGGGCCTTGCCGGCCACGACGTTGCCGATGCACAGCTCGTTGCAGCGGATGCACGGACGCACCTGCTCGGCACGCCCCTCGGCGACCTTGCGGACCAGGTCGGGGTCGGCGATGACCATGCGGCCGAAGCCGACGAAGTCGGCGGTGCCGGCGGCCAGGGTCTGCTCGGCCAGGTCGGGCGTGAGGTTGCCGTTGACCGCGACGGGGATCCGCAGGACGGGCTTCACGACCTCGGCGTCCGGCAGGTACACGCCGTCGCCCATGTAGTACGACGGGAACGAGTAGTCGATGGCCTCGTAGGACCCCGCGTCGACGAGGAGCACGTCGAGGCCGGCGTCCTGCAGGATCACGGCGAGCTCGCGCGCCTCCTGCGGCGTGCGTCCGCCCGGGAAGCCCTGGCGCACGGAGATCCGCATGGACAGCGGGAAGTCCGCGCCGCCCTCCTCGCGCACGATCCGGATCATCTCGGTCGCGAAGGTCGCGCGGCCGCGCACGTCGCCGCCGAACCGGTCGGTGCGCGTGTTCCACACGGCGGCCATGAACTGGTCGGTGAGGTAGCCGGTGTGGCCGTGCAGGTCGATCGCGTCGAACCCGCACTCCAGGGCGCGTCGGGTGGCGGCGCGGAACCGGTCGAGGATGTCCTCGACCTGCTCGGTGCTCAGCGCACGGCAGCGGACGCTCGGGTCCATGAGCGTGGGGCAGTCGGACGCCGAGAACGGGGGCAGACCGCCGGGCCCGCCGGGCATGATCCGCCCGAGGCCGGGGGTGAGGTTCGCGCTGATGAGGCCGCCCGCGCGGTGGACCTCGGCGACGGCGTCGCGCAGCGGGGCGACGTGCCGGTCGTGCGTGAGGCTGATGGTCGACCCGGTGGGCAGGTCGTAGACGTCCTGCGTCTGGATCGACTCGGTGATGAGCAGGCCGACGCCGCCGCGGGCACGGGCGACGAGGTAGGCGACACCCGCCTCGGAGATCGTGCCGTCCGGGTTGGCGGTGTGGGTGCCCATCGGGGGCATGAAGGTGCGGTTCGGCAGCTCGAGGGAACCCCAGCGAGCGGGCTCGAGCATCCGGGGGTGGCGCGTCACAGCGTCTCCGATCGGGGAAGGGATCGAAACGGACGACTCCGTCCGTTTCTGCTCCCGAGTATTCCGGCGGCCCGCCGACCGGGCCGGGGATCAACGTCCTAGACTCCGTGGGTGACTTCCGCGCGCCGTGACGCCGCGCGCAACCGCGCCGCCGTCATCGCCGCCGCCGAGCGCGTCTTCGCCGCCCAGGGCCTGTCCGCCCCGCTCAGCGAGGTCGCCCGCGAGGCGGGCGTGGGCCGCGCGACCGTCTACCGCCACTTCCCCGACCGGCACGCGCTGGCGGCCGGGCTCTACGAGCGGCACCTCGACGAGGCCGAGCGCCTCGCCGCTGAGCGCGCGGGGCAGCCCGGCACGTTCGAGGCCGTCGTGCGGCGCATCGCCGAGGGCCAGCGCCGGCTCACCGGGCTGTTCCCCCTCATGCGCTCGGCACCGGACGCCGCCGGCCACCTGCAGGCCCTCGGTGACCGCATCAGCGACATCGTCACCGGCCCGCTCACCGACGCCGTCGCGCTCGGCGAGGTCGCCCCCGACGTGACGGTCGCGGACGTGCACCTCGTCCTCACGATGGTCGAGGGCCTGCTGACCTCGCACGACGACGACGTGCGCGACGCCGCCCTCGACCGCGGCCTGACGATCGCGCTCGCGGGGCTGCGGCCCTGAGAGCCGCCCGGTCGACCCGGTGCCGCCGGAGAGGTCCGCCCACCGGTGGCGGAGGCGCCCCGGGTCAGCGACCGACCTCGACGTCGTCGCGCGTCACGGCCGCGGTCGGGCTCGTCGACAGGTCGAACCGGTCCGGGGGCGTGAGCGCCGCCAGCGACCGGCGCAGCGTGGTCGCGACCGTCGAGACGACGAGCGCCACCGCGTCGTCCCCGCCCTGCTGCTCGTAGCGGCGCAGCGCGGCGACGAGCGTCCCGGTGGCCCGGTCCGCGGACCGGCGGCGCTCCGGCGCGGTGTCGGCGGTCGCACCCTCCTGCGTCGTCGCGGCGAGCTCGCGCAACGCCTCGGCGGTCGGCGCGCGCAGCTCGGCGGGCAGCCGCACCACGCTCAGCCACCAGGGCTCGTCCTCGCCATGGCCTGCAGGTCGTCGACGAGCATCACGGCCCGCTGC
>JAEWEJ010000217.1 GCA_023389455.1 Actinomycetes bacterium
GCCAGGGCAGCAGCCGACGCAGCCGGTGCGGATCGACGGCGTCGTCGGGCGTGCGGATCGGCGCACCGACGGCACCCAGCGGGTACACGTGCCACCAGATCGCGTGCTCGGCCCAGCTCATGACGCCCTCCCGGCGGATCGACTCCGACGTCCGAGGCTAGAGGACCGGGCCGCGCGCTCGGGTTCCCTCCGCCGCGAGGCGGTCGTCACCCCGGCCGCGTGCCCGGGGCTCAGCGGCATCGTCGGTGCCATCGCCGCGGCGGACCTGCGGATCGGCGGCGACACCCGCGGACACCAGTTGCCAGACGACCTCGACGGCCTCGTCGCTCGTCATCGCGCCCCGGTACAGCTCCTCGTGCAGGCTCACGACGAGCTTGAGGACGAGGGGGCCGTAGACCTCCGGCGTCAGGCCGCGGCGGATGCTGCCGTCGTCGACGCCGTCGGCGAAGACGGCGACGACCGGCTCGATCAGACGTGCCATCCGCTCGGTGACCACGCGGTTGGCGGCCGCGCTCAGCTCGGCGCGGTCGAGGCTCGCCCAGCCGTGCTGGTGCCCGCCGCTGCCGAAGTAGTCCGCGAGTGCGGCGACGCACCCGCGCAGCCGCTCGAGCCCCGTGGCGTCGGACGGTGCGGCGGCGGCGTCGAGCACGTCGCCGCAGCGGTCCAGCTCGCGCTCCACGTGGCCGAGCAGGGCCTGCTCGACGTCGGGGAAGTACTTGTAGAGCGTGGCCCGGCCGATGCCCGCGTGCTGCGCCAGGCGGGCCATGGTGATGCGGGAGGCGCCCTCCGTCACGGCGAGCTCGACCGCCGCGTCCATGATCCGGTCGCGGTAGCGGGCCTTGTGCGCGTCCACGGTCGCCTGCCAGCCGGCGTCCGCCTCCTGCCGTCGAGGCATCCTGCATCACTCCGAGACATTGTGTCTTGACGTGCGCCGGTATGTATCGGCACGCTAGGGAGCCTAGCCGCTGCGCGACGACGTACCGAGGGGGCGCCATGTCGGAGGACGGCACGACGCACGGACGCCTGACCGACCCGGGGTCCGCGAGCGCGAACCTCGAGATGCTGCAGGGCCTGGTGGTCGCCCCCGGGATGGTGGTCGTGGCGCTGCTCATGCTCGCCGCGGCGACGCCCGTCCCCCTGCTGTCGAGCACCGCCGGGCCGGCCGTCGTCGTCGTGCTCGGCGTCGCGGCCACGCTCGTCGCCGCGCATGCCGCGCGGCGGTACCGGGCCGCGTACGGCGTCGTCCGCAGGGCGCCCCGGCTCGGGGGCCGGTACGCGGCGGCGACGTGCTGCGCCCTCGCCGGCGCGTACCTGGTGCGCCTGCCGGACCTGGCGACGGACACCAGCCCCGAGGGTGCCGTCGTGTCCGTCGTCACGATGCTGTTCGGACGTCGGTCCGGGCCGGCCGCGCCGCTGATCGTCTCCGTCGGCACGCTGGGGTTCGTCCTCTCGGTGCTGCCGCTCGGGCGCTGGACCGGTGGCCCCGGTCACCCGTTCTCGCACATGGCGGTCCTGCTGATGGTGGCGGCACTGGTGCAGCTCGTCGTCGCTGTGCGGTGCCACCTGGTGCTGCGGCAGGCGCTGGGAGGCGCCCCCCGTGGTCGGCCGTGACGACGGACGACGGGGGTGCGCGGCTCGCGCAGCGGCGACCAGGTCGGCCCCGAGCCCGCTCCCCGCGGTCGGGCGATGACCGACTACACCGCCCCTGACGCGTACCAGCGCACCGTCGGTGTGTTCTTCACGGCCCTGCACCGGCGCGCGGTCGTGCACGCGTCGCACGCCGCGCCCACCGGGGCGCGCGTCCTCGACGTCGGGTGCGGTCCCGGCCGCCTGGTGCGCCTCCTCGCGCAGCGGCGCCAGGACCTGCGCGTCGACGGCCTCGACGTCACCCCGCAGATGGTCGACCACGCCCGCGCCGCCCTGGCCCGGGCGGGTCTGGCGGACCGCACGGGTGTCGTCGTCGGCGACGCGACGGCGATGCCCTTCCCGGACGCGTCGTTCGACGTGGTCACGTCGACCATGAGCTTGCACCACTGGTCGCCCGTGGCGTCCGCCGTGCGCGAGGTGCTGCGGGTCCTGCGCCCGGGGGGCTCGGCCTTCCTGTACGACGTGGGCTCAGCGCCGTTCGAGCAGGTCCGCGCCACCGTCGCCGGCGTGCCCGGGTGGCGGTGCGAGCACGTGCCGGTCAGGGGCCTGGTGCTGCCGTCGGTCCTGTACCGGGGCACGCGGCTGCGCCACGTCGATCGGTGAGAGAGCGTCCGGCGGGAGCGTCGACGTCCGAGGCGAGGGGCCACGGGCCGCACCCGGTCAGGACCGCGGTGCGGCCGGCACGAACGGCCGCACCTCCTCCTCGCCGCCGTCGACCACCAGGCACGACGCCTCCGGCACCTCGAGCCACGCGCCGCGCAGCTCACCCAGCGGCTCCGAGACGATCAGGCGGGTGTCGTCGGACAGGCCGCGCAGCGCGGGGTGGTCGGGGTAGTGCTGCCGCAGCACCGAGACGTCGGCGTTGCGGAACAGCGTCCGGGTGCGCCCCTCGGAGGAGTACCGCACGGCCCACATCCGGTGACCGTCCGTGGCGGCGAGGGTGCCCTGGAACGGGAAGTCCACGCCGTGGTCGTGGCCCGTGCGCTCGACCAGGCCGACGGCGGCGGCGAGTGCCGCCGGCGGGTCGTCGGCGAGGCCGAAGGTCAGCGCCAGGTGGAAGACGGTCTCGGAGTCGGTGGTGCCCTCGATGCGGGGGTACAGCGACGGGTCCACCGCGAGCTGCAGGTCGCGCTTGAGGACGGGGAACCGGTCGACCGCCCCGTTGTGCATGAACAGCCAGTCGGCGTACCGGAACGGGTGGCAGTTGCTCTGCTGCACGGCCGAGCCGCTGGTGGCCCGCACGTGCGCGAAGACGGTGCCGGAGCGCACGTGCCGGGACACCTCCCGCAGGTTCCGGTCGCTCCACGCCGGGTCGGTGCTGCGCAGGAGGCCCGGTTCGGGCGTGTGGGCGTCGTACCACCCCACGCCGAAGCCGTCACCGTTGAGGGGCTCCGCGCCCATCCGGCTGTGCATGCTCTGCAGCACCAGCGAGTTCGCCGGCTTGTACAGCAGGTCGTCGAGCGTCGCGGGTTCCCCGCTGTACGCCAGCCATCGGCACATCCCGGCCCCCCCGTCGGCGCGTCCGGTCCTGCGTCCACCCTGCGCCGGGGGCGCGGGCTGCGCCAGGCGGCAGCCGGGCGGGCCGGGGGTGCGTCAGTCGCCCAGGCCCGTGCCCACCTGCCGTGCCGCCTCGATCCACGCGTGGTCCGTGGGGACGAGCTTGACCTTCCCGGCGACGTCGGCCAGCGGCACGGGCACCGCGTCCTCGCCTCGTGCGGCGACCATGACGCCGAACTCGCCGCGCTCCACGAGGTTCGCGGCGGCCGTCCCCAGGCGCGTCGCGAGCAGCCGGTCCGCCGCGCACGGGGTGCCGCCGCGCTGCACGTACCCGAGGATCGTCACGCGCGTCTCCAGGCCCGTGGCGGCCTCCAGCTCCCGCGCGAGCTTGAACGTGTGCTCCCGCTGCCCGTCCTCGACGTGGGCGAGGTGCTTCTTCGCCGCCCGGCGCGCCTCGGGGGTCTTGGCGGACTTCACCAGCAGCTGCGCGGCCTCGTAGTCGGCCGTGTCCTCGACGTCCCGCGCGCCCTCCGCGACGGCCACGACCGAGAACGAGGACCCGCGCGCCGTGCGGCGGCGGATCGTCTCGGCCACGGCGTCGATCGTGTACGGGATCTCCGGGATGAGGATGATGTCGGCGCCGCCCGCGATGCCGGCGGCGAGCGTCAGCCAGCCCGCCCGGTGACCCATGATCTCCGTGAGGATGATCCGGTGGTGGCTGTGCGCCGTGGAGTGCACCCGGTCCACCGCGTCGGTGGCGATCTCGGTGGCCGTCGCGAACCCGAACGTCGTGTCCGTCTCGGCGATGTCGTTGTCGATGGTCTTGGGCAGGTGGATGACGTTGAGCCCCGCGTCCACCAGGCGCATCGCGTTCTTGGCGGTCCCGCCGCCGCCCAGCATGATCAGGGCGTCCAGGTCCAGCGCGCGGTAGTTCTCGACGACGGTCGGCACCATGTCCTGCGGCTCGCCGTCGACCATGTAGCGGTGGACCTTGTCCCGGCTCGTGCCCAGGATCGTGCCGCCGATCGTGAGGATCCCCGACAGGGCCTTGCCGTCGAGCTCGACGTACCGGTTCTCGACCAGGCCCGTCACGCCGTCGCGGAACCCGAACAGCTCCATGCCGTGGTGGCCGATGGCGGTCTTGCCGAACCCGCGGATCGCCGCGTTCAGGCCAGGGCTGTCGCCGCCCGCCGTGAGGATCCCGACCCGCTTCGCCCTGGTCCGCGCCATGCCGCCTCCGCCGCCCGTGACCGGCGGGGGCCGGCCGTGTGCCGCCAGTGTCCTGGGCGGCGGGGGCCGGTGACAACGTGACGTCCCAGGTGGCGGGCGCGCGGCGCGTCAGGCGCTGCGCGGGGCGTACATGATGATGGCGACGCCGACGAGGCAGACGAGCGCCCCCGTGACGTCCCACCGGTCGGGTCGGAAGCCGTCGACCACGGCCCCCCACAGCAGCGACCCGGCGACGAAGACCCCGCCGTACGCGGCGAGGATGCGCCCGAAGCTCGCGTCCGGCTGCAGCGTCGCCACGGCGCCGTACAGGCCCAGCGCGATGACGCCGAACCCGACCCAGACCCACCCGCGGTGCTCCCGGATCCCCTGCCAGACGAGCCACGCGCCGCCGATCTCCAGGCCCGCGGCCGCGACGAACAGCAGGATCGAGCGCAGCACGGTCACGGGGGAGGCCTCTCGTCGGTGTGGGACGAGTATCGCGGGTGGACGGCACCGGCCGTGGGGGATAGCGTATAAGTCACGACTTATCCGCTGTGATCCTGGAGGCACCGTGATCGGCATCGACGCACTGGAGCAGGCTGGTCTCGTCACGCGCGAGGTGCGCCGCGGCGAGCGGGACGGCGCGCCCACCAAGGTCGCGGTCGCGCGCCGCACGTACGGGGCCGACGTCGACGACGTCTGGGACGCGCTCACCGACCCCGAGCGGCTGCCGCGCTGGTTCGCGCCCGTCACGGGCGACCTGCGCGAGGGGGGTCGCTACCAGGTGGTGGGCAACGCCGGCGGCGTCGTCGAGGAGTGCCGGGCGCCCGAGCGGTTCGCGCTCACCTGGGAGATGGGCGACCAGGCCAGCTGGGTCGAGGTGCTGCTGGCCCCGACCGACGGCGGCACCGAACTCACGCTGCTGCACGAGGCCCACGTCGACCCCGCGTTCTGGGAGCAGTTCGGCCCCGGGGCCGTCGGGGTCGGGTGGGACCTCGCGCTGTGGGGGCTCGCGGTGCACCTCGGCACCGGGGCGGCGGTCGCACAGGAGGACGGCGAGCAGTGGCCCACGACGCCCGAGGGGCAGGCGTTCATCGAGCGCGCGGCCACCGGCTGGGCCCGGGCGGACGCCTCGGACGGGCGCGAGGCGGCGTCGGCCGAGGCGGCCGGGCGGCGGACGTTCGCGTTCTACACAGGCACGGCGGCACCCGAGGCATGAGTGTCGCGGACGTGGGGAGGGGCGTGGGCGCGAGCGTGAGGGAGGCATGAGCGAGGTGGCCGCGAGCGCCACGGCCGCCGACGGCACGCCGGCGCGGGCCGGTGCCGTGCCGGTCGACGTCGTCCTCGCGGCGCTCGCGGAACCCGTGCGCCGTCGCCTGCTGGAGCACCTCGGGCGCGGTGAGCGCCCCGCCGGGGACCTGGTCACGGCGGCCGCCGAGGAGTTCGGCATCTCGCAGCCCGCGACGTCCCAGCACCTGCGGGTGCTCCGCGAGGCCGGTGTGGTCACGGTGCGTGCCGACGGGCCGCGGCGGCTCTACCGGGTCGAGCCGCAGGCGCTGAGCGTCGTCGAGGGCTGGCTGGCCGGGTTCCTCGACCCGTTCGCCCAGCCGCTCGACGCCCTGGGGACGGAGCTGGCACGCGGACGCCGGCAGCGGCGCGGTGCCGTCGGCCGGGCGG
>JAEWEJ010000223.1 GCA_023389455.1 Actinomycetes bacterium
GGCCCCCTCCGGGCGCGCCGACGAGGGCCTCGCCCCACGGGCGGGCCTCCGGAGGCGTCGTGCTCAGCCGGCCGTGCGGGCCTGGCGCCGCAGCGCGAGCTCGTCGTGCGCCGGGGCCACGGCGGGGCCGTCGTCCTCGGCACGCTCCCTGGGCAGCTCGGCGAGGGTCCCCTCGACCTCCCGCCACACACGGCCCACGGCGATGCCGAAGACGCCCTGGCCACCCTGGACCAGGTCGATGACCTCGTCCGGCGACGTGCACTCGTACACCGAGGCGCCGTCCGACATCAGCGTGATCTGGGCGAGGTCCTCGACACCCCGCTCCCGCAGGTGTCCCACCGCGGCACGGATCTGCTGCAGGGACACACCCGTGTCGAGCAGCCGCTTGACCACCTTGAGGACCAGGATGTCGCGGAACGAGTACAGCCGCTGGGTGCCCGAGCCCGTCGCGGGCCGCACGGACGGCTCGACCAGCCCGGTGCGTGCCCAGTAGTCGAGCTGGCGGTACGTGATCCCGGCCGCACGGCAGGCCGTGGGCCCGCGGTAGCCGGTGGTGACGTCCAGGTCCGGCAGGTCGTCGTCGAACAGCAGGCCCTGCGCGTGCTGCGGGATCGTGCCGGTGTCGTCGGCACTCTCGTTGCGGATCACGGGGCCCTCCCTCGGCGGCGCCCGACGGCTGCCGCACTGTGCTGGTTCTTCCGTCACGCTAGGCCTGCGAGGTCGGGTGCGCAACGAAGGGTCCCGGCGTGTCGCTCCCGATCACCTCACCCTCAGGTGGACATCGAGACTCTTCACCCGAACGGCTCAGCCCTCACGCGCACCGCCCTCGCCCCCCGGGTCGTCGCCGGTCTCGAAGTCCTCGGCGGAGACCTGGTCGAGGAACTCGCGGAACTGCGCCATGTCCTCCTCGCTCGCCGCAGGACGGACCTCGACACCGGCCAGCGCGACGACCTCCGCCGAGCACAGCACCTCGCACCCGAAGCGCAGTGCCACCGCGATCGCGTCGGACGCCCGCGCGTCGACCCGGCGTCCCGCCGACAGGACCAGCGCCGCGTGGAAGACACCGTCCATGAGGCGGGTGATCTCGACCTGCTGCACCGGGGCGCCGGCGGCCACGAGGGCGTCGTGCAGCAGGTCGTGCGTCATCGGACGCGGCGGGACGATCCCCGCCTGGGCCGAGGCGATGGCCGAGGCCTCCGCCGGCCCGATGAGGATGGGCACGAGCAGCGCCGAGTCGGGGTCGAGGAGCAGCACGACGATCTCGTCGTCGGCCAGGTGCGTACGCACGCCGACGACCTCGACCGGCACCATCTCGGGTTCCACGCCCACGCACCCACGCTACGTCGCGCAGGGCGCGCCGTCTGCCGGTGGGAGTCGCCCGCGGCCCCAGGGCGTCAGGGCGCCAGGTCGTGGACCGCCGAGCGCACCAGCGCCGTGTGCATCCGTGCGCACAGCTCCCCCAGCTCGGAGGCCAGCGTCCCCGCGCGAGCGTGCGCGGACACGCTGCGCTGCCCGCGCCAGGGCGCCACCACCTGGTCGACGAGGTCGACCTGCCGCTCGGCCGCCGCACGGAACGTGCGCAGGTGACGGGGGTCGATCCCGTGGTCCGCGAGGGCAGCCGCGACGGCCACGACCTCGCGCGCCCACGGGTCGAAGACGCCCCGCGGGCCCGGGCGGAGCACGCCGTGCCCGACGAGCTCGCTGACCAGGCCGACGTCCACGCCCGCCTCGTCCGCCAGCCGCTCGGCGGTGAGCCGGTCCGCGGCCGGGGCCACGCCGTCCCGGGTGGCGAGCCGCGCACGGACGGGCGACTCCTCCTCCTCGCCGGCGTCCAACGCTGCCAGGCGCTCCCCGATCACCTTCAGCGGCATGTACCGGTCGCGCTGCTGCCGCAGCACGAACCGCAGCCGCTCGACGTCCGCCGGCGAGTACTGCCGGTAGCCGGCGGGGGTGCGGACGGGCGAGACGAGTCCCTGCTCCTCGAGGAAGCGCAGCTTGGACGTGGTGACCGTCGGGAACTCGAGGCGCAACGCGGCCAGGACGTCGGAGATCCGCATCGACGCCCGGCGCGAGATCCCCCGCGGCCAGGGCTCCGGCGCGACGGCCTCGGCCGACCCGTCCTGCGTGGCGTCGTCCGACGCCACGTCCTCGAGCGCCGCGGCGCCCGACGTGCGGTCAGGACGCGTCACGGTGCGGGCTGGGGTGGAACGTCATGCGGTACTTGCCGATCTGCACCTCGTCCCCAGGACGCAGCACGGAGGCGTCGATCCGCTCGCGGTTCACGTACGTGCCGTTCAGGGACCCGATGTCCCGCACGATGAACTGCTGGCCGTCGCGCACGAACTCCGCGTGCTTGCGGGAGACCGTGACGTCGTCGAGGAAGATGTCGGCGCTGGTGCTGCGACCGGCGGTCGTGCGCTCGGCGTCGAGCAGGAACCGCGCACCGGCGCTCGGGCCCCGCTGCATCAGCAGCAGCGCGGACGTGGGCGGCAGCGCCTGCACGGCGGCCGCCTCGTCGCTCGTCAGCCCGACCGGCGCGGTCTCCGGGTCGGACGCGTCCAGGGAGCCGAAGCTGACGGTCGTGTCCGCACCGTCGCCCCGGTAAGGGGGCAGTCCGCCTTGCGGCGCCCGTCGATCGTCGCTCATGCGCACCTCCCGTGTCGGTCGCGGGCACCCCGTGCGAGCGCGCTCGCCGTCGACCCAGCCTTGCGGGACTCACCCTATGCGTTCCCGACGCGTATCCGCAGCACACAGGTGGCTCTGGTCGGGTGACACGCCGCAGCCCTTGGTCAACCCTCGTCGGTGGCCGGCGACGCGTGGACCGGGTCCGGCAGCACCCGCACGGCCGTGACGTCGACGCGGTCGGACTTCTCCACGGTCGCGCGGCCGCCGTCGGCACGCACGCGCACGAGCGCACCACCCGGGATCTCCAGCGCGGGCGCGATCGTGTCGGGGTCGCCGATGACCAGCCAGCGGTAGGGCGGCACGATGACCGTGCCGTCCAGCTCCACCGCACCTCGCGTCCCGGTGAAGGCGCTGCTCGCGGTGATCCGCTGGCCGTTGAGCTCCATCGCCTCGGCCCCGGCGTTCCGCAGCTCCTCCAGGACGTGGAGCATCGTCGCGGGGCGGATCTCCCCCTCGGGCTCCGACAACGTGATGCGCACGCCGGGGCCCGTCGCGGGCAGCCGCCCGGTGAGGATGCCCTGCATCGCCGCGTTGCGGCGCGCGGCGTCGAGCGCCGCCTGCTGCCGGTCGGACCCGGACAGGAGCTCGTCGCGCTCGCGCTGCAGGTCCTGCGACTCCTGCTCGAGCTCGTCCGTGCGGGTCGTCGTCTCGTCCAGCAGTCGCACGAGGTCGTTCTGCCGCAGGGCGCCGAGCTGGGTGTCCGTGGTCTGGCGGACCTGCACGACCAGCGCGAACCCGAGCAGCGCGCACAGCCCGGCCGTGATGAGCTGGCCCTGGGTCGTGCGCGGCCGCATCGCGTGCCCGAGCCGGGCCCAGCCCGACCGTGCGCTGCGCGGTACGACGGGAGGCGCACCCGCGCCGGCGTCCTGGACCCGCCCGTCCGGCGGTTGCCCGTCCGGGGACGACGCGGCTGCGTCCGCTCGCTGGTCGGTGCTGTCGAGGGACTCGCTCGCGGCGGGCGCAACGGCCGCAGGGTCCAGCGCCGCGTCGGCCGGGCGGGTCGCGTCGGACGGGTCGCCGGCGCTCGGGTCGCTGGTGCTCAGGGCGTCGTGGGCCGGGTCCTCGTGGGCCGGGCCGTCGTCCGGTCCGGCCGGGTCGGCCGTGGCGGGGCCCGCCGTGGCCGGGTCCGCCGGGACGGGGACGGCCTCGTCCTGGAAAGGCAGCCCGCCGGGCGACGTCGTCGGACCGTCCGCTCCGGCCGCTGCCCCCGCACCGAGACCTCGGGCCTCGTCGACACCCGCACCGCCCGTCGTGGGCTCGTCGACGGCGACGTCGCCCAGACCCAGCGGGTCGCGCGGGTCGATCACCGGACCGTCGTCGTCCGCGTCGACGGTGACGTCGGCGGCCTCCTGCGTCGGACCCGCCGCCGGTACGTCCACGGGCGCGCTGACGACGGGCGGGTCCTCGGCGGTCGGCTCGTCGGGGAGCGGGCGGGTGCCGTCGGTGCCGGTCATGCCTTGAAGAGGTGCCGACGGATGGACGCGGCGTTGGTGAAGATCCGGATGCCGAGGACCACGATCACCGCGGTCGTCATCTGGGAGCCGACGCCCAGCTGGTCACCGAGGAACACGATGAGGGCCGCGACGACCACGTTGGAGAGGAACGAGGTGAGGAAGACCCGCTCGTCGAAGATGCCGTCGAGGTAGGCACGCAGGCCGCCGAAGAGCGCGTCGAGAGCCGCGACCACCGCGATCGGCAGGTACGGCTGCAGGTTCGCCGGGACGGTCGGTTCGATGAAGAGGCCGGCCAGGACGCCCAGCACGAGGCCGATCACCGCGATCACCTGGCCTCCTCTCCGTCACGACCCCCTGACCCTGCCACATCGGACGAGGTCATCCCAAGGTCCGTCGCGATGTCGGTCGGGTCGACCACGCCCCAGGTGTCGTCCCCGGCGGGCTGCCCGTCCGCGCCGAGGACCCGCGCCGAGCGCAGCGTGATCTGGCCGCGGCCGGAGAGCTGCAGCTCACGCTGGGCCGACACCCGCACCTGGATGCCGTACTGGGCGAGCGACGCGAGGTGCTGCCCCGCGCTGAGACGGGCCAGTCGCGTCTGCATCGTCGGGGCGTCGCCGATCGCCTCGACCGTGTAGGGCCCGCTGAGGGCGGTGCTGTCGACCAGCACCGCAGCGCCCGCGCTGCGGATGGCGGTCGTCGACGTGATGCGCTCGTCGTTCACCGCCACGGCCTCCGCGCCCGCCGCCCACAGCCCGTTGACCAGGACCTGCAGGTCGTGGTCGAGGACCAGCCCGCTGCCGTCGTCGTCGGGCCCCGCGTCCGCCTGGTCGGCGTCGGTCAGGACGATGCGCAGCCCGGGGCCGGAGACCGGGACCACGCCGCCGGCCACCGCGTCCTGCTGCAGCTGGGCGAAGAGCCCGGGGTCGTCCGCCGCCGCGGCCTCGCTCTGCAGCTCGGCGATCTGAGCCGCGAGCAGGCCGTTCGCCCGTCGCAGGACGTCGGCGTGGCGGGTGCGCTCACGGATCTCCGTCTCGAGCAGCGCGCGCGCCTCGAGGACAGCAGGCGCGGGCCGCCGCAGCGCCGTCGCGGAGGTGGCCGCGAACGCACCGAGCAGGACCGCGAGCAGCAGCAGCGCCACGCCCCGCAGGACCGTGCGCGGGGGTGCGGTACCCGCCGCCCGCCGGGCGGCGGCGTCGTGGTACGCCGGATCGAGCGGGCTGCGGTAGACGCCGTTGATGAGCGTCATCGACTCGTCGGCGGCGCGCGCGGGGCCCGGCTCCGCGTGGCGGCGACTCACGGCGACCCCGTCGCGCGCCCCGCACGTGCCTCGCGGTGCAGCACCGAGGCCGCCTGGGTCAGGTAGAGGGCGCCCGCGAACCAGTAGAGGGCGACGCCCCACAGCGCGCACGCCCAGCCCAGGACGCCGGCGACGAGCCCCACGGGCGAGGGCCACTCGGAGAGCAGCAGCAGCGGGAACGCGTACATGATCGCGAAGGTGCCGGCCTTGCCCGCCAGGTGCACGCGCAGCGGCGGGTACCCCGCCCGGGCGAGGACGACCAGCATCACCCCGAGGACCACGTCGCGGGCCAGCAGCACCACGACCAGCCACACGGGGATGATGTCGCGCCACGCCAGCCCCACCAGCGTGACGAGGATGAAGAGACGGTCGGCCGCGGGGTCGAGCATCTGCCCCAGGCGCGTGACCTGCTGCATGCGCCGCGCGAGCACGCCGTCCAGCCAGTCGCTCGCACCGGAGACCATGAGCACGACCAGCGCCCAGGCGTCGTACCCCTGGGCGACCAGCCACGCGAAGACGGGCACCAGGAGCAGCCGGGCAAGGCTGATCATGTTCGGCACGGTGAGCACACGAGCGCTGACCGGCGGGTAGTCCGTCACGCAGTCCCCCGTCGTCGTCTGCTCGCGATCTTATGTCGAGGCGTCGCCGACGCCGGGGCGCGACGCCCGCTGCACACGGCACGTCACCCGCACGCACGTCCGACCGGGGCCCACGGCGCACGCCCGCGGGGGTGGCAGGCTCGTCCCATGGACGACGCCGAGGTCATCGACCAGCTCCTGCGCACGCCAGGCACGTGGGCCGTGGTGGGTCTGTCGACCAACCGCGACCGCGCCGCGTTCGGGGTCTCCGCGTACCTGCAGGACCTGGGGCACACCGTCGTCCCCGTGCACCCCAGCGCGCCGACGGTCCACGGCACGCCCGGGTACTCACGGTTGCGCGACCTGCCGCAGCCCCCCGACGTGGTGGACGTCTTCGTCAACAGCACCCGCGCCGGCGCCGTGGTCGACGAGGCCGTCGCGGTGGGGGCACGTGCCGTGTGGCTCCAGCTCGGCGTGCACGCCGACGAGGCCGTGGCACGCGCCCGGGCCGCGGGACTCGTCGTGGTGCAGGACACGTGCCCCGCGGTCGAGGGCCGCGCTCGTGGTCTGCGGCGCGCCACCGACTGACGTGTGCGACGTCACCCGGGCCCAGCGCCCCTCGGGGGCTCGCGCCGGGTAGGGTGTCCTGGACATCTGGAGTCGTGTCGCATCCCCTCTCGTAGGGCGGTCCGCCGGTCAGCCGGTAGCCACCTCCCGTCTCGTGCACATGCGTGCGCCGCCGTCAGCGGCGCGTGGTCTGGTTCGGGGTGAGCGACGTCCGGGTCGTCTGACGACGCCCCGGCTCTCCCCCGCTGCCACCGAACGGTGATACATGAGCACGTCCCTGCCCTCTGCCATGCCCACGACCTCCGACGCGGACACCAGCACGTTCGCCGAGCTCGGCCTCGCGCCGGAGATCCTCAGCGCCGTCACGCGCCTCGGGTTCACCGCCCCCACCCCGGTGCAGGCCCGCACGATCCCGGCCCTGCTGTCCGGCCGTGACGTCGTGGGCGTGGCCCAGACCGGCACCGGCAAGACCGCCGCGTTCGGGCTGCCGCTGCTGCAGGCCGTGGACCCCGACATCGCCGCGGTGCAGGTCGTCGTCCTGACGCCGACGCGCGAGCTCGCGATGCAGGTCGCCGACGCGCTGTCCTCGTTCGCCGCCGACATGCCCGGCCTGCAGGTCGTGCCCGTGTACGGCGGGTCGCCCTTCGTCCCCCAGCAGCGGGCCCTCGCCCGTGGTGCCCAGGTCGTCGTCGGCACCCCCGGCCGCGTCATCGACCACATCGAGCGGCGCACCCTGCGGCTCGAGGACGTGCGCTTCCTCGTGCTCGACGAGGCCGACGAGATGCTGCGGATGGGCTTCGCGGAGGACGTCGACAAGGTCCTGTCGGGTACGCCCGCCGGACGACAGGTCGCGCTGTTCTCGGCCACCATGCCGGCACCGATCCGCCGGGTCGCCGACAAGCACCTCAAGGACCCCGTGTCGGTCTCCGTGACGCGGCAGTCGTCCACGGTCGACGCGGTGAAGCAGTCCTTCGCGGTCGTGCCCTACCGCCACAAGGCCGGTGCGCTGGCCCGCGTGCTCGCGGTCAGCGACGCCGACGCCGCCATCGTCTTCGTGCGCACCCGCGAGGCCGCCGAGGAGATGGGCAACGCCCTCGTGCAGCGCGGGATCGCCGCCGCGCACATCTCCGGGGACGTCGCCCAGTCGGACCGGGAGCGGATCGTCGAGCGTCTGCGCTCCGGCGCGCTCGACGTCCTCGTGGCCACCGACGTCGCCGCCCGCGGCCTCGACGTGGAGCGCATCGGTCTCGTCGTGAACCTCGACCTGCCCCGCGAGGCGGAGTCGTACGTGCACCGCATCGGCCGCACCGGCCGCGCGGGCCGCACCGGTGAGGCGCTGACGTTCGTCACGCCTGCCGAGCGCTCCCGCCTGCGGCAGATCGAGCGGACCATCCGCACCACCCTCACCGAGATCGCCATCCCGACGCCGGCCGAGGTCAGCGCCCACCGGGCGACCGCGATGCTGGCCCGGACCGCCGAGCGCCTCGCGGCCGGCCGCCTGGACGTCGTGCGCCAGGCCGTCGTCGAGCACCTCGCCGCGAACCCCGACCTCGACCCGGTCGACGTGCTGACCGCGGTCACCGCGCTGGCCGTCGGCGACACCGGCCCCGGTGCGGCGTCCGAGGTCGAGGACCTGGACGACGCCGTGCGCCGCGCCCGTGAGGCCCGCACCGACGACCCCCGCGGCGGGCACACCGCCGGGCCGCGGCGGCGTCCCGGGACCACCGGTCCCAGCGGACGGCCCCGCTACCGCGTCTCCATCGGCGAGCGTGACGGCCTGCAGCCCGGCGCGCTGGTCGGCGCGCTGACCAACGAGGGCGGCCTCACCGGCAAGGACGTCGGCAAGATCGACATCTTCGGCAGCTTCGCCCTCGTCGACATCCCGGACGGGCTGACCCCCGAGGTCGTCGACCGCCTCGGTCGTACCCGCGTGGCGGGTCGTCCGCTGCGCATCCGCCTGGACACCGGCCCGCAGGCGTCCCGCGGCCCGGCCCGCGGCGAGCGGACGCACCGCGCGCACGCCTGACCCGCAGCACCACGACGGGGCGTCACCTCACGGTGACGCCCCGTCGTCGTGCGAGCGACCCGCACCACCCGGTGCCGTCCGGCCCGTCGGACGACGAGCCGGACGCGAGGGCAGGTCCTCAGCGCACCGCCGTGTTGCGAGGGTCCGTGCGGGTCTGCCCCCGCAGCAGCACGATGTCCGCCTCGCGCAGCACCTCGGTCACGTCCCGCATGCCGCGCACGGACCCGATCACGCCGATCGCGATGCGCGGCCCGATCTCGCGGCGCAGCCGCTCGAGCAGCTCGGTGAGCCGGTCCGGCATGCCCCCGGCGCCCACGTCGTCGACGAGGATCGCGAAGTCGTCCTCGCCCGTGCGTGCCGTGGTGTCGCCCTCGCGCAGCGGGCGCCGCAGCTGCCGGACGACCTCCCGGTGCACGTCGGGCGCGTGGTCGTCGTCCCGGGCCGAGGCTCCCCCGTCGACGACGCGCACGAACGCGACGGCGCAGTCGTACGCCGCCGAGCGACGGCAGCGCAGCAGCGCGGCGCCGAGGCGGTCGAGGAACAGCAGCCGGTTCACCAGCCCCGTCTCCGGGTCGTGCAGCGCGTCACGCTGCAACGCGATCTCCGCCTCCTTGCGCTCGGTCACGTCGACGAGCGTCCCCACGAGCCGCGCCGGGCACCCGGCGTCGTCCAGCACCGTCACCGCGCGGCACATCATCCACCGGTAGTCACCGGACTGCGTCCGCACACGGTGCTCGAGCTCCAGGGGCGTCCCGCAGCCCGCGAGCTGTGCCGCGATCGCGGCCGACAGCTCGTCGCGGTCCGCCGGGTGCACCCGTTCCAGCCACTCCGACGGCTGGTCGCCGATGACGTCCTCCGCGTACCCGAGCGTCTGCTTCCAGCGCGGCGAGTAGTAGACCGCGCCGGCCGACACGTCCCAGTCCCAGGTGCCGTCGTGCGCCGCCATCGAGGCCAGCGCGTACCGCTCCTCGCTCTCACGCACCGTGTCCGCCAGGGCCCGCTCCCGCGCGGCCGCCTGCTCCAGCGCCTTGCGCTGCTCGCGCAACGAGCCCAGCAGCCGCTCCTGGTCCAGCGCGACCGCGAGCAGCGCCGCCCAGTGGTTGAACCTGTCCCGGGGCTGGGTGGCGCGCGTCTCGACGGTCCCGTCGATCGCGAGCAGACCCCAGTCGCTGCCACCGAAGGTGACCGGTACGACGAAGGTGAGCTCGTTGGAGCCCACCGTGCCGGCCCGCGTGAGCGCCGGCGGCGGGAACTGGCTGGCGGTGGTCCGCACGCCGACCAGCCGCGAGAGCGTCCCGCTCGTGTCGTGCACGCCGACGATCTCCATCTCGCGGTCCCCCGGACCCCGGTCGCTGCCGACCCACAGCCCCAGGCAGGCGTGCCCGCGCACGCCGCGAGGCAGCCAGCCGAGCGCCCGCGGGCTCGCGCCGTCGCCGCGCAGCAGGTCCATGTCGACCTCGTACTGGTCCACGATCGTCCGCTCGAGCTGGCCGCTGCGGGCGAGCATCGCGCGCGTGCAGCCCTTCGTCACGGCCAGCAGCACGTCGGTCACGGCACGGCGCACCGCGGGCTCGTACGCCGCGCGGGCCTCGCCCAGCGAGGCGACCCGCCGCCGCTCGACGGCACGCAGGACCGTGACCATCTGCTCGAGGGCCTCGGGGTGCGGCTGGAGCGCGGCCGTGAGGTCGGACAGCCGGCCGAGTGCCGCGGGCGTCGGTGACACACCCCGCTCCGCCGCCACCTCCACCGGCTCCTCGACGGCCCGCCACCACGCCTCGCGCGCGTCGGGCCCGGTGCGCCGTGACACGGCGGACCCGGCGGGGCCGGCGAACGCAGCCTCCGAGAGGCGGCGCAGCAGCTCCGACCCCGTCCCGTCCTCGCCGGCCGCGCCCGGGGACGTCACCTCGGTGCACCCGCACGACTCGCGCACCACCAGGGAGGACGGCACCCGGTGCTCGCCGGGCGCGACGTCGTCGCCGCGCATCCGCGCCAGCAGCAGACCCACCGCGTGCTCGCCGACACGGCCGAAGTGGGCGTCCACGGTCGACAGCCGCGGGCTCACGCGCGCCCCGGAGTCCGCGTGGTCGAACGCGACGACGGCCTGGTCCCGCGGCAGGACCAGGCCGTGCGAGCGCAGCGCCCGCTGGAACCCGACCGCGTTGCGGTCGGTCGCCGCGATCACCGCGGTCGTCGGTGTGCCGGACTGCAGCATGCGCGCCGCGGCGTCCGCCCCGCCCTGCTCCTGGTTGTCCGACGCCTCGTACCACCACGAGTCGTCCGACTCGATGCCGTGCTCCGCCAGCGTCGTGCGGTAGGCCGCGAACCGCTCACGCATGTCCCGCTGGCCCAGGTTGCCGAGGAAGCCGATCGAGCTGTGGCCGTGCCACAGCAGGTGCTCGACCGCCGCCCGCACCCCGCCGACGTTGTCCGGGACGACCACGGGGTCGTCGGGGTGCGCCGGGTCCTCGCTGATGAGGACCACCGGCACGCCCCACTCCCGCACCGCGGCGAGCCGGTCCGGGCTCAGCGACTTGCCGATCACCACCAGGCCGTCGACAGCGCCGAGCGCGACCGGGGTGTCCAGCACGGAGTCCTCGGGGTAGCGCTCGCGATCGAGGCCCGCCGGATAGGTCTGGACCGCGACGACGCGGTGCCCGACCCCCCGCGCAGCTCGCGCAACCCCGGCGATCAGAGCCCCGAAGTAGAACCCTCCGACGACCGGGGACAGGACGCCGATCGTCCGACGCACCGTGGCGGGAACCCCGCGTCGGACCGTCACCATCTTCCACACCTCGCCCACACCGTCGGAGTCGAGCTGATGCTTTTCACCCACATCGGGCGCAACACTAGGTGATCGTGGTCACTCCTGCACATGACACCGGCAAAGATGCTGTCTCTCCGACGACCGGGGCACAGCCCGTTCTCGGCGGCCCTGGCGCCCGCCGACCGACGATCACCGACGTCGCCAAGGCCGCGGGGGTGTCCATCGCCGTCGTGTCCTACGCGCTGAACGGACGCCCCGGCGTGTCCGCGGCCACCCGAGAACGGGTGCTGCGCGTCGCCGACGAGTTCGGGTGGCGCCCCAGCGCCGCCGCCCGCTCCATGCGCTCGGGCCCGCGGGCCGTCGGGCTCGTGGTCGACCGCGGCCTGACGGGCGCCGTCGGCTACGGCGCGCACGTCCTGGAGTTCGTCGTCGCACTCCAGGACGTGCTCGCGACCCGCGGGCTGGCGCTGGTGCTCCAGGTGGTCGACGACCTGCCCGCGGCCGTCGTGCTGTACGGCGAGTGGTGGGCCGAGCGGCGGTTCGACGTCATGGTCGTCACCGACGTGCGCACCGAGGACCCGCGTCTGGACGCGCTGCGCAGGCTGCGGATCCCGGCCGTGGTGGTCGGGGCCGGTGACGTGCCCGGCGAGGTCGCCAACGTGCGCGTCGACGACGAGCAGGCCGCCGAGCGGGTGGGGCGCTACCTCATCGAGCTGGGTCACCGGCACGTCGGGGCCGTGACGGGGCCGGCCTCGCTGCTGCGCACCCGGTCCCGGGTCGCCGGCCTCGAGCGGGCGCTCGACGCGGGCGGCGGTGCCCTGACGCACGAACCGACCGGGGGCTCGCCCGAGGAGGCCGCGGCCGCGGCCCGACGCCTGCTGACCGGTGACCGGCCGCCGTCGGCGGTGGTGTTCGACACCGACCACATGGCGGTCGCGGCGCTCGACGTCGCGCGGCGCACGGGCCTGGCGGTGCCGTGGGACGTCTCCATCGTGGCCCTGTCGGACTCGGCCCTGTGCCGCCTGGCCACGCCGTCGATCACGGCGCTGCCCTCGGTCCAGGCGGAGCTGGGTGCCGCCGTCGGCCAGGCCGTGCTGTCGGTCCTCGACGCGCAGGGGGCCCCCGTGCGGCAGATCGAGGTCGGCGGGCTGGCCGTCCGGGGCAGCACGGGTCCGCGCTCGCGGTGAGGCCCCGGGTCGCGGCGCATGTGTGCGTTCACGTGGCCGCGACCTGGGGTTTCGTCGCGTGAGGACGCCTGCACCAAGGTCACGATCAGGTAACGGGCCGCTGCCTAAACGATTTGACCCGGTCCGGCCCACCCGGTCCGCGTGATGGATTCCGCAGCAGTCGTCGTGGACACGTCTGCGGCGGCTCGCACCCGTCGCCGCCGAGGGCCGGGTGCGACCGACCACCCCCCGGAGGACCCGCGTGTCCACACACGGCAATGGAACGGCACGAGGGCGCTGGCGCGCCGTCGCGACCGTCGCGACAGCAACGGCGCTCGTCGCGGTGCCGCTGACGCTCAGCAGCACGGCAGCGACAGCAGCCGAGGCCCACGTCGACAACCCCTACGCCGGCGCCAAGCAGTACGTGAACCCCACGTGGGCGGCGACGGTTGAGAGCGCTGCCACACGTGCCGGCGACCCGACCCTGGCCGCCCAGATGCGCACCGTCGCGAAGCAGCCGACGGCGGTCTGGATGGACCGGATCAGCGCCATCACGGGCAACGCCGACGGCAACGGCCTGAAGTACCACCTGGACGAGGCCGTCAAGCAGAAGACCGGCAGCACTCCCCTGGTCTTCAACCTCGTCATCTACAACCTGCCCGGCCGCGACTGCTTCGCGCTGGCGTCGAACGGCGAGCTGCCTGCCACCGACGCGGGGCTCGCGCGCTACCAGAGCGAGTACATCGACCCCATCGTCGACCTGCTCTCGGACTCCAAGTACGCGGACCTCCGGATCGCCGCGACGATCGAGCCCGACTCGCTGCCCAACCTCGTCACGAACATGTCCGAGTCCACCTGCCAGGCCTCGGCGCCGTACTACCGCCAGGGCGTCAAGTACGCGCTCGACGAGCTCAAGACGCTCGACAACGTCTACACGTACCTCGACGCGGCGCACTCGGGCTGGCTCGGGTGGGACTCGAACTCGGGCCCGACCGCCAAGCTCTTCGCCGAGGTCGCCAAGACCACCAAGAAGGGCTTCGCGTCGGTCGACGGCTTCGTGACCAACACGGCCAACAGCACGCCGCTGGCCGAGCCGTTCCTCACGGACCCGACCCTGACCGTCGGTGGCAACCCGGTCCGCTCGGCGAAGTTCTACGAGTGGAACTCCGACTTCGGTGAGCACGCCTGGACGGCGCAGCTGCACCGCCTGCTCGTGGCCGAGGGCTTCCCGGCCTCGACCGGCATGCTCATCGACACGTCCCGCAACGGCTGGGGCGGCCCGGACCGTCCCACGAAGGTCTCGACGAGCACCAACCTCGAGACGTACGTGAACGAGTCGCGCATCGACCGCCGCACCCACCGCGGCGCCTGGTGCAACCCGCTCGGCGCCGGCATCGGCGAGCTGCCGACGGCCACGCCGTCCGGCGCACCTGCCGCGTCGCACCTCGACGCGTACGTCTGGATCAAGCCCCCGGGCGAGTCCGACGGTGCGTCGAAGGAGATCGCGAACGACCAGGGCAAGAGCTTCGACCGCATGTGCGACCCGACCTACGTCGCCTCCAAGCTGGCGAACAACCTGACCGGCGCCACGCCGGACGCCCCGCTGGCCGGCCAGTGGTTCGAGGCCCAGTTCAAGACGCTCGTCAAGAACGCGTACCCGGTCATCCCGGCGAACGGCACGGACCCCGTCCCGACGCCCACCCCGACCCCGACGGTGTCGCCGACCCCCACGGTCAGCCCCACCCCGACGGTCAGCCCGACCCCCACGGTGTCGCCGACCCCCACGGTCAGCCCCACCCCGACGGTGTCGCCGACCCCCACGGTCAGCCCCACCCCGAACCCGGTCGGTGCGTGCTCGGTGAGCTACACCGCCAACAGCTGGAACAACGGCTTCACGGCGTCCGTGAAGGTCACCAACCGCTCGGCCTCGGCCCTCAGCGGCTGGAACCTGCAGTTCACCCTCGCCAACGGCCAGCAGGTCCAGCAGGGCTGGAGCGCGACATGGTCGCAGTCCGGCTCGACCGTGACGGCCACGAACGCGGCCTGGAACGGCTCGCTCGCGGCGGGCGGCTCGGTGGACATCGGCTTCAACGGTTCGCACTCCGGGACGAACAACGCGCCGACCTCGTTCACGCTGAACGGCGCCACCTGCACCATCGGCTGACGAGCCGGGCGGACAACCACCGCCTGACGTGACGAAGGGGCCCTCCCGGACCAGTCCGGGAGGGCCCCTTCGACGGCGGGGCCCTCGCCCCGCGCCCCTCCCTCCGTCACGCACTCCCCAGGAGAACCGTGTCCAGCTCACGCGTGCGCCGCCTGCGCACCGCGCTCGGCGGCTTCCTCGCCGCCGGCGCCCTCACCCTCCCGCTCGCCCTGTCCGCCGCACCGGCGCAGGCCGCGTCCACCCCCGACTGGCTGCACGTGCGGGGCAACACCATCGTCGACGCCTCCGGCAAGGAGGTCTGGCTGACCGGCGTCAACTGGTTCGGCTTCAACGCCACCGAGCGGGTCTTCCACGGCCTGTGGTCGGCGAACATGCGGACCCTCACCCGGGACATCGCCGCCCGCGGCCTCAACGTGGTGCGCGTGCCGATCTCGACCCAGCTGCTGCTCGAGTGGAAGGCCGGGACGTTCACCAAGCCGAACGTCAACGAGTTCGCCAACCCCGAGCTCGCGGGCCTCAACAGCCTGCAGGTCTTCGAGACGTGGCTCGACATGTGCGAGGAGTACGGCATCAAGGTCTTCCTCGACGTGCACAGCGCCGAGGCGGACAACTCCGGTCACGTCTACCCCACGTGGTGGAAGGGCGACATCACCACCGAGAAGGTGTACGAGGGCTGGGAGTGGGCCGCCACCCGCTGGAAGACCGACGACACGATCATCGGCGCGGACATCAAGAACGAGCCCCACGGCACCCAGGGCGACACCGAGCGCGCGAAGTGGGACGGGTCGACGGACAAGGACAACTTCAAGCACTTCGCCGAGACCGCGTCGCGCAAGGTGCTCGCGATCAACCCGAACTGGCTCGTCTTCATCGAGGGCATCGAGATCTACCCCAAGCCCGGGGTGTCCTGGAGCTCCAGGGGCCTGACGGACTACTACGGCACCTGGTGGGGCGGGAACCTGCGCGGCGTGCGCGACTTCCCCATCGACCTGGGCGCGAACCAGGACCAGCTCGTGTACTCGCCGCACGACTACGGACCGCTGGTGTACGAGCAGCCGTGGTTCACGGGGGACTTCGACCGCGCGAGCCTCGAGCGCGACGTGTGGGACCCGAACTGGCTGTACCTGCACAAGGAGAACACCGCACCGCTGCTCATCGGCGAGTGGGGCGGCTTCATGGACGGCGGCAAGAACGAGAAGTGGATGCTCGCGCTGCGTGACCTGATCGTCGACCGCCGCCTGAGCCACACCTTCTGGGTGCTGAACCCGAACTCCGGTGACACCGGCGGCCTGCTCGGCTACGACTGGGCGACCTGGGACGAGGAGAAGTACGCGCTGCTGAAGCCGGCGCTCTGGCAGCAGGGCGGCAAGTTCGTCGGTCTCGACCACGACGTGCCGCTGGGCGGCGCCGGCAGCGCCACCGGCATCTCGCTCTCGCAGGCGACCGGCGCGGGCCCCACGACGAGCCCGAGCCCCACGCCCACGGTCACGCCGACCGTCAGCCCGACCCCGTCCGCGTCGCCGACGGTCTCCCCCTCCCCGACGGTGAGCCCCTCCCCGACGGCGGGCGCCTGCACGGTCGCGTACAGCGCGAGCTCGTGGAGCTCGGGCCTGTCCGGCGCGGTGCGGCTCACCAACACGGGCAGCGCCCTGTCCGGCTGGACGCTGACGTTCACCGCACCCCCCGGGCTCACCGTGACCCAGGGCTGGGGTGGCACCTGGACCCAGTCCGGCACCACGGTGACGGTGACCAGCGCCGCGTGGAACGGCGCGCTCGCAGCGGGTGGGACGGCCGAGATCGGCTTCAACGCCTCCCACGGCGGGACGGCCGGCACCCCGACGGCCTTCGCGCTCAACGGCGCGCCGTGCGCGGCCGGCTGACCCGGACCACCGCACGGCGTTCCCGGCCGCACACCGGCCGCGCGTGATCCCGGCCGGCTGCTGCACCTCTCGGCGCAGCAGCCGGCCGTGGCTCACCAGGGGCCGTGGCTCACCAGGGGCGGTGGCTCACCAGGAGCCGTGGCTCACCGGCGGCAGCGCTCACCGGGCGAGATCCTGCCCGGCCTCCCCCGCCAGTGCAGCGCCCAGCGCCCGCAGCAGGTCGTCGACGTCCTGCTCCGTGGTGTCGAACGCGCACATCAGCCGCACCGTGCCGTCAGCCGGGTCCCAGTCGTAGAACCGCCAGGTGCGCCGCAGCGCGGCCGCGACCGGGCGTGGCAGCCGGACGAAGACGCCGTTGGCCTCGGTGGGCAGGGTGATGTCGAGGCCGAGCGCGTCCAGCCCGGCGCGCAGGCGCGCGGCCATCGCGTTCGCGCGCTGGGCGGACCGCAGCCACAGGTCCCCCTCGTAGAGCGCGATCAGCTGCGCGGACACGAACCGCATCTTCGACGCGAGCTGCATGCCCGCCTTGCGGAGGTACTCCACGCCGTCGACCGCGTCGGGGTCGAGGACGACCACGGCCTCGCCGAGCAGCAGCCCGTTCTTGGTGCCGCCGAGCGAGAGGACGTCGACCCCGCAGTCCGTCGTCAGGGCGCGCAGCGGCAGGCCCAGGTGCGCCGCCGCGTTGGCGATGCGTGAGCCGTCCACGTGCACGCGCATGCCCAGGGCGTGCGCCTGGTCGCACAGCTCACGGACCTGGTCGGGGGTGTAGACGGTCCCCAGCTCGGTGGCCTGCGTCACCGAGACGACGCCCGGCTGGGCCCGGTGCACGTCCCCGAAGCCCCAGGCCTGGCGCGCGACGAGGTCGGGGGTGAGCCGGCCGTCCGGCGTCGGCACGGTCAGCAGCTTGAGCCCACCGACCCGCTCGGGCGCCCCGTTCTCGTCGGTGTTGACGTGCGCGGTCTCCGCGCACACCACCGCACCCCACCGCGGCAGCATCGCCTGCAGCGCGACGACGTTCGCCCCGGTGCCGTTCAGCACGGGGTACGCGACGGCGGCGTCGCCGAGGTGGGCGCGCACCACGTCCTGGAGCCGGGCGGTCCACGGGTCGTCGCCGTACGCCGGCACGTGCCCGACGTTCGCGGCGGCGACGGCGGCCAGCACCTCCGGGTGCACGCCGGCGTAGTTGTCGGAGGCGAAGTGGCGGTCGGCGGAGGGGCGCGGCTCGTTCACGTGACCAGTGTCCCCGACCGGGGGCACGCCTCGTCGCCTCGTCGTGCGGGGTGGACGCGTCCCGGGCATGATCCGTCCAGCCGACCGACCTGAGGAGCCCTGCCCGGATGAACCGCACCGGCGGTGACAGCCCGACCCCCGACGTCCCCGACGCCGGGCCCGACGGGCGCAACGAGACCTACATCGAGCGGATGGACCGCAACTGGGAGGAGCTGCTGCAGGAGCTGCGGGTCACCCAGACCGGCGCGCAGATCCTCACCGGCTTCCTGCTCACGCTGCCGTTCCAGGCACGGTTCGCGGACCTGGACGCGTACCAGCGGGACGTCTACCTCGTGCTGGTGGTGCTCGCCGCGCTGGCCACCGTGCTGATCATCGCGCCGGTCAGCCTGCACCGGCTGCTCTTCCGGCGCCGGCTCAAGCCCCAGCTCGTCGACGCGGGGCACTGGTTCGCCCGGGCCGGCCTCGCGGCCCTCGCGCTCGTCCTGACCGGTGCGACGATGCTGCTGTTCGACGTCGTGCTGTCACGCACCGCGGGGCTCGTCGCCAGCGGTGCGCTGCTGCTGGTCATCGTGCTCGGGTGGCTCGTGCTGCCCCACCTCATCGCCCGGCAGGCGGAGCAGGGGGACGCGCGTACCTCGTCCTGAGCCCGGGGACGACGACGGCCCCGGACCGCACCGTCGGGTGCGCTCCGGGGCCGTCGGTCCGTTCAGTCCTGGACGGCGCGCTTCAGGGCGCTGCCGGCCGTGATCTTCACGCGGTACCCGGCCGGGATCTCGAGCTTCTCGCCGGTCTGCGGGTTCACGCCGGTGCGCGCCGCACGGTCGGCCCGCGCCACCGCGAGGAAGCCGGGGATCGACACGCCGCCACCGGCGGCGAGCTGCTCGACCACGACCTCCTGCAGGGCCTTGAGCGCCTTGTCGGTGTCGGCGTTGGTGAGCCCGGCCTTCGCGGCGACGGCCTGGACGAGCTCGGTGCGGTTGACGCTCACGGAGTGTGCTCCTCGTTACTCGGTTCGCTGACCCTGCCTGATGCGGGCCAGGGCGTGCGGCACGTCGAGCGTGCGCACGGCCACCGACACTAACCGGGACACCGGTGCGCGGCCCGTCGGCCGCGCCCGTGTCGCGGCTCATCGTCGTGCACGGCGCTGCACCTGCGCGGCCGAACGGGTCGTCACGACCCGTTCGGGGCCGATCCCGTGGGCGACCGCGCGCTCGCAGCCGACCCGCAGCCAGTCCAGCTGTCCCGGCGCGTGGGCGTCGGAGTCGATCGTGAACTCGCACCCCGCGTCCACGGCCAGCTGCAGCAGCTCGTGCGGGGGGTCCAGCCGGTCGGGCCGGCAGTTGATCTCGACCGCGACGCCGTGCTCCGCGCAGGCGTCGAAGACGGCCCGGGCGTCGAAGTCGCTCGGCGGGCGGTGCCGTCCGGCGACCTGCCGGCCCGTGCAGTGCCCGAGTACGTCCGTCCGGGGATCGCGCACGGCCGCGAGCATCCGCCGCGTCATGGCGTCACGGTCCATCCGGAGCTTGGAGTGCACCGAGGCCACCACGACGTCGAGGCGGTCGAGCAGCTCCGGCTCCTGGTCGAGCGTGCCGTCGTCGAGGATGTCGACCTCGATGCCGCTGAGCACGACGAACGGGGCGACGGCCGGCTGCAGCGCCGCGAGCTCGTCGAGCTGGGCGCGCAGCCGCTCGGCGGACAGGCCGCGGGCCACCGTCAGCCGCGGCGAGTGGTCCGTGACGGCCAGGTAGTCACGGCCGAGCGAGATCTCCGCCAGGACCATCTCCTGGACGGACGTCGACCCGTCGCTGGCCTCCGTGTGGCTGTGCAGGTCGCCGCGGAGCGCCGCGTGCAACGCGGCGGCCGGGGCGGACAGGCCCGTGTCCTGGTCGGCAGCGCGCTCCTCGAGCGCCTCGAGGGTGGGCACCGCGCGTCCGGCCAGGGCGCGGGACACGACCTCGGCCGTGCTGCGACCGACCGCGGGCAGGTCCGACAGCGACCCCGACGCGGCCAGGGCACGCAGCCGTGCCGGGTCCTGACGCTCGACCGTGCGCGCGGCTGCGCGGTACGCCTCCGACCGGTACCGGTCGGCCTGCTCACGCTCGAGCAGGAACGCGATGCGGCGCAGCGCCGCGACGGCCCGCTCCCGGTCGCCCTCGTCGCTCACGACGCCTTCGTGCGGGCCCGGCGGCGCGGGGTCGCGGTCTCCTCGGTGGTGGGCTCCTCCTTCGAGGACTTCGAGGACTTCGAGGCCTTCGCGCCGCGCGTGGCGCGGGATCCGCCACCCTCGTCGGCCTTCCGGTCCCCGCCACCCTTGCCCGTGCCGGACGCCGCCTTCGTGCGCGCGGGCTTCCTCGGCTCGTCGGCACTCTCGTCGGCGTCCTCGCCGCGGGCCGCACGTGCCTTCTCGACCGAGCGCTGCAGGGCCGCGAGCAGGTCGACGACCTCGGCACCGCCCTCGGAGGACTCCTCCTCGGGAGGGGCCGGCGGCGCCTGCGTGTCACCGGAGGAGACCTTCGTCGCGATCAGCTGCTCCAGGGCGGCCACGTACGCGTCCTCGTACTGCGACGGGTCGAAGTCGGCGGCGAGCGACTCCACGAGCGACGACGCCATCGTCAGCTCCTGCGGGCGGACCGTCACGTCGTCGTCGAGCACCGGGAAGTCGGCCTCGCGGACCTCGTCCGGCCACAGCAGCGTCTGCAGCACGATGACCTTGTCCCGCACCCGCAGGACCGCCATCGACTCCCGCTGCCGCAGCGCGACCTTCACCACGGCGACGCGGTCGGTCTCCTCGAGCGCGCCGCGCAGCAGCGCGTACGGCTTGGCAGCCGTCCTGTCGGGCTCGAGGAAGTAGGTCTTCTGCAGCAGGATCGGGTCGACCTGGTCCGCCGGGACGAACTCGAGGACCTCGATCTCACGCTCGGTGGCCAGGGGCAGCTGGTCGAAGTCCTCGTCGGTGAGCACGACGAGCTCCCCGTCCTCCGTCTCGTAGCCCTTGGCGATGTCGGACCACTCCACGGTCTCGCCGTCGAGGCTGCACACCTTGCGGTAGCGGATGCGCCCGCCGTCCTCGCGGTGCACCTGGTGCAGCCGCACCTCGTGCTCCCCCGTCGCGGCGTAGAGCCGCACCGGCACGTTCACCAGGCCGACGGCCACGGCGCCCTTCCAGATCGCCCGCACGGCACGTCCTCCCTCGTCGCGACGACAGCACCGCTCCCCCGCAGGTCGCCCCACGCGACCGCCGCACCGTCCACGGGCAGGATGGACCCGTGGAGCCCATGCTCGCCACCCCTGCGCCGGTACCGGCCGCGCTGCCGCGCGGCCGGGACTGGGTCTACGAGGTGAAGTGGGACGGCGTCCGGGTCCTCGCGGACGTGCGGGACGGGGGCGTGCGTCTGCTCAGCCGCAACGAGCGCGACGTCACCCCCGCGTACCCCGAGCTGGCGGGTCTGGCCGCCGTGGGCGACGTCCTGCTCGACGGCGAGGTCGTGCTCATGGACGCCGGCCGCCCGTCGTTCCCGGCGCTCGCCGAGCGCATGCACGTGCGCGACACCCACCGTGCCGCCGCGCTGGCCGCCGTCCGCCCGGTCACCTACCTCGTGTTCGACGTGCTGCGCCGCGACGGGCGCGACCTGACCTCCCTGCCGTTCGGTGCGCGACGCGAGGTCCTCGACGGGCTGCCGCTGCCGGACCACGTCCAGGTGTCACCGCTGTACGACGACGGGGACGACCTGTGGCAGGTGACCGCCGCCCACGGGCTGGAGGGCGTCGTCGCCAAGCGGCGCGACTCGCGGTACCGCCCCGGACGGCGGTCGCCCGACTGGGTGAAGTCCGCGCACCGCCGCACCCGCACGGCCCTCGTCTGCGGCTGGCGCCCGGAGTCCACCGGCACGGGCCGGTTGGGTGCGGTGCTGCTGGGCGCCCCCGACGCCGACGGCGCGCTGCGGTACCTGTGCCGCGCCGGGTCGGGTCTCGCCGGTCCCGCCGCCCGCGCGATGCGCGACCTGCTCGCACCGCTCGAGCGGACGACCTCGCCGTTCACCGACGAGGTGCCGGCCGTCGACGCCCGTGGCACGGTCTGGTGCGAGCCGGTCGTGGTGGTCGACGTCCTCTACCTGAGCCGCACCCCGACCGGACGGCTGCGCCAGCCGGTGGTCCGGGGCGTGCGCAGCGACACGACCGCCGACCCGTGGGAGCAGCCGTGAGCCCCGGGGCCGGGCACGGTCGGGCCGGGCACGGTCGGGCCGGGAGCGCCGACCAGGCGTGAGCGCGGGCCGGCAGCGAGGACGGACCACAGCCGAGACCCCAGGAGGAGCCGCCCCGATGAGCGCCGAGCGCCAGACCGTCGACGTCGGCGGGCGACCCGTCCGCCTCACCCACCTGGACAAGGTGCTGTACCCCGCGACGGGGACGACCAAGGCCGAGGTCATGGACTACCTCGTGCGCGTCCAGGAGCCGATCCTGCGCCAGCTGCGCGACCGGCCGGTCACGCGCATCCGCTGGCCCGACGGCGTGGGCGGCGAGAAGTTCTTCGAGAAGAACGTGCCCCGCGGCGCACCGTCGTGGCTGCGGCACCAGCGGCTGCCCGCGTCGCCCGGCACGCCGGACGAGGGCACCGTCCTCGACCTGCCGTTCATCGACGACCTGGCCGGGCTGATGTGGGCGGCGAACTCCGGTGCGTTGGAGCTGCACACGCCCCAGTGGACCGTCGGGCCACGCGGCGGGCTGCGTGACGCCGACCGTCTCGTCGTCGACCTCGACCCCGGGCCGGGCGCCGGGCTGGACGAGTGCGTACGCGTCGCGCACCTCGTCGCCGAGCGCCTCGCGGACCAGGGGCTGGTCCGCACCGTGCCGGTCACGTCGGGCTCGAAGGGCCTGCAGCTCTACGCGCCGCTGCCCCGCCCGCGCCCCGCGACGGAGGTCCGCGAGCTCGCGCGCACGCTGGCCGTGGCGCTCGCGGACGACGAGCCGGGGCTCGTCGTGGCCGTGCAGCGCAAGGACCTGCGCGGGGGCAAGGTGCTGCTGGACTGGTCGCAGAACCACCCCGCGAAGACCACGATCACGCCCTGGTCGTTGCGGGGCCGGGACCGGCCGACCGTCGCGGCACCGCGGCGCTGGGACGAGATCGTCCCCGGTCTGCGCCAGCTCACGGCCGACGAGGCGGCGACCCGCCTGGCCGCCGACGGTGACCCGTTCGAGGAGTGACGTCGACGGCCCGCGGCACGGGCGCGCGCCTGGCGGACGCTCGATCGCCGTTCCGATGGCGGGGCCCCGCGCGTCCTGGCAGCGTGGACGCGACCCGGGCCGGACGAGCCCGGCCCGTACGTGAAGGAGTGGTCATGGCCCGCGATCTGCCCCAATACACCGTCCCGTCGCTCACGCCCGAGGACGGCGCCACGGTGGCCCAGATCCTGCAGGAGCGCCTGAACGCGCTCAACGACCTGGCGCTCACCCTCAAGCACATCCACTGGAACGTCGTGGGTCCGCACTTCATCGCGGTGCACGAGATGCTCGACCCGCAGGTCGACGCGGTGCGGCTGATGGTCGACGCGACGGCCGAGCGCATCGCGACGCTCGGCACCGCTCCCGTCGGCACGCCCGGAGCCCTCGTGAAGGCACGCACCTGGGACGACTACTCGATCGGTCGCGCGAGCACCACCGAGCACCTGGGCGCCCTCGACGAGGTGTACGTCGGCGTCATCACGGACCACCGTGCGGCGGCGGCGGCCACGGAGGAGCTCGACACCGTGACGAACGACCTGCTGGTCGGGCACCTGCGCGAGCTCGAGCTGTTCCACTGGTTCGTGCGGGCGCACCTCGAGTCCTCGGGGGGCGCACTGTCGACCGCCGGCGCCTCGACCGAGAAGGGTGCCGCGGAGGCCGCGAAGGCCGGCTCGGGGTCCGGCACCGCCTCGTGACGTCGCGACACGCCTCCTCGCGCCGCTCCCCCGACGCACCGTCCGACCCCGCGGCGGACGAGCTGCGCGCGGGGCGCGTGGCCCCCCGCTTCGAGAACCCGGACGGCTCACCCGTCGCGCGGCTGCCGCTCGCGGCCCGCCTGGAGGACCGGTTCGACGCCGCGCTCGTGCACGTCCTGCGGCGGCGCGGCTGGACCGTGCGCGTGGTCGGGTACGCGGGCTACGGCTCCGGCGGGCGGGTCCGCGTCCTGGCGCGCACGCTCCTGGCGTCGCCGTCGGTGCGCCAGCGCGACCTGCCCGACGCGGGCGCCGGTGCACAGACCGGCGAGCGGCCGGCCCCGCCCGTGCGCGGCTGGCGGTCCTTCCTCACCGCGCCGGTGGCCGGGGCGCCGATCGAGGTGAGCGTCGGCGGCACGACGCACCGCTGCGAGACGGACCGCGGCGGCTACCTGGACACGGTGGTCGAGGCCGACCTCACCCCCGGGTGGCACGAGGTCACGCTGACGTCGCTCGACGGTGCACGCACCACCGCCCGCGTCGTCGTCGTGGGCCCGGAGCCGACCGTCGGCATCGTCAGCGACATCGACGACACCGTCATGGTCACGCGCCTGCCGCGTCCGCTGGTCGCGGCGTGGAACGTCTTCGTCCGCCACGAGAACGCGCGCGAGGCCGTGCCCGGCATGTCGCGCCTCTACCGCGAGCTGATGTCGTCACGACCGGGCGCCCCGGTCGTGTACCTGTCGACGGGCGCCTGGAACGCGGCCCCGGCCATCGGACGGTTCCTGCGCCGGCACGACTACCCCGCAGGTCCGCTCCTGCTGACGGACTGGGGCCCGACCAACACCGGCCTGTTCCGCAGCGGGCCGCGTCACAAGGTCACCGAGCTGCGGCGCCTGTTCACCGAGCTGCCGCAGGTCCGCTGGTTCCTCGTGGGCGACGACGGGCAGCACGACCCGCAGATCTACGCGGGTGCGGTCGCCCACCACCCCGAGCGTGTCGAAGCCGTGCTCATCCGCCAGCTCACCGCGAGCGAGCACGTCCTGTCGCACGGCATCCCGGTGGCGTCCCCCGAGCAGGAGGACTCCGAGGAGCGCGCCGACGACCACCCGCGCGTGCAGGTGCTGACCGGGGAGGACGGCGAGGCGCTGCTGCGTGCGGCGCGCGAGGCGGGCCTGGCGGGTCCGCGGCGCCACCGCGCCGGGTAGCCGCGCAGAGGCAGGGAGCACGGC
>JAEWEJ010000288.1 GCA_023389455.1 Actinomycetes bacterium
GTCCAGGGCCTGGTCGACGCCGGACGGCTCACGCCGGAGGAGGCGCAGCTGCTCCGCGAGGCGGCCGCCACGGCCGACGCCGCCCTCGAGACCGCGGCGCAGGACCTCGCCGCGGCGTCAGGCCGCCTGAACGAGCTGAGCGCCGGGGCCGCCGAGGTCGCCGCGGGGGCGAACGAGCTCGCGGACGCCACGCCCCGGCTGAGCCAGGGCATCGCGTCCGCCGCGAACGGCGCCGACCAGCTCGCGGCGGGCACGTCGCGTCTCGACTCGGCCGCGGGCTCGCTCGTCGGGGACCTGCGTGAGCTCGAGGAGGGCACCGCCCAGGTGTCCCAGGGGGCGGGAGAGCTCGCCGCGAGCAGCGTCACGCTGGACGACGGCGCCCAGCAGCTGGCGGCGGGGGTCTCCGAGCTGCGGGACGGGCTGCAGTCCGGGCTCAGCCGGATCCCGGACCTCGACGAGCAGACGGAGCGCGACACGGCGCGCACCGTCGGCGACCCCGTGCGGGTCGCGGACGACCAGCTCGCCCGTGCGGGCAGCTACGGCGCGGGCCTGGCCCCGTTCTTCATGTCGCTGGCCACCTGGATCGGCGGGTACGTGCTCTTCCTGCTCGTGCGGCCGCTGTCCCAGCGGGCGCTCGCCGCCGGCGCCCCGGCGTGGCGCACGGCCCTGGGCGGGTGGCTGCCGGCGGCGGTCCTCGGGGCGGCGCAGGTGGTGCTCATGACGGCGCTGGTCGCGTTCGCGCTCGACATCCGGCCGGTCTACGGCGCCTACACGGTGCTGCTGCTCCTGCTCGCGTCGGCGGCGTTCATCGCCATCCTGCAGGCGCTGAACGTCTGGTTCGGCGCCGTCGGGGAGTTCCTGGGCCTCGTGCTGATGCTGGTGCAGCTCGTCACGGCCGGCGGGACCTTCCCGTGGCAGACGATCCCCGAGCCGCTGCTGTCGGTGCACCGCCTGCTGCCCATGTCGTACACCGTCGACGGCCTGCGTCAGACGCTCTACGGCGGTGACCTGGCGAGCGCGGCCGGTGACGCCGCCGTCCTGGCCGGCGTCCTCGTCCTGGGCCTGGTGGCCACGACCTGGGCGGCGTACCGGCGCCGGACCTGGACGCCGAACCGTCTGCAGCCCGAGCTGGTGCTCTGACCGACCGAGGAGACGCCCGTGGACGTGGTGTGGCTGGTGCTGGGGGTGGTCGTCCTTCTCGGCACACTCCTCGACGTCTTCCTCACGGCGCTCAACTACGACGAGTCGGGGTTCCTCGCCGCCCCGCTGACGCGGCTGCAGTGGCGCAGCCTGCGAACGATCACGCGGCGGCTGCCCCGGCGCTGGCGGCCGACGGCGCTGCGGCAGGTCACCGGCCTGCAGGTCGTGCTCACGATCGTCCTGTGGGTCGCCGGCACGGTCGTGGGGTACGGGCTCGTCTACTACGGCCTGATGACGCCGGCCTCGTTCTCCGTCTCGGGGACGGGAGCCTCGCTGGACCTGTTCAGCGCGCTCTACTTCAGCGCCGCGCAGCTGTCGACCGTCGGAGGCTCGTCGCTGACGGCGGAGACCGACCTGCTGCGCTTCCTCAGCATCACCGAGACGTTGACGGGCGTGCTCCTGCTGTCCCTGATCCTCACCTACCTGCTCGGCGTGTACGCGGTGATCGGGGACCTCAACAGCCTGTGCACCCGGTTCGTCACCGCGGAGCGCGGCGCGGGGTCCGCCGTCGCGGGCATCGCGCCGTACTTCCGCGACGGGCAGCCCAACGGGCTCGACGGGCACCTCGACGACGTCGGCGACGCCTTCGGGTCGTACACCGACGGTCTGCGGCTGCACTTCGCGGCGTACTACTTCCAGAGCGGGCGCGACCAGTTCGCGCTGCCCTACGCGTTGCGCATGACGTCCGGGACGGTCGCCGCCCTGCGCTGGGGGCTGCCCACCGGGCACCCCGGCGCCGCCGTGCCGCGGCTCGAGCCGCTGACCTTCGAGGTCCTCGAGCTCGGGGACTACCTGCAGCGTCGCCTGCGCTGGACGAGCACGGACGTGCCCGAGGTCGTCGACGCCGAGCGCTTCGCGCGCGTCGCGGACGGCGAGGTGCCGGACGACGCCAGCGGGGTGTGGGCGGCCCGGTTCCTCCAGCTCGACCAGGACATGGCCGCGCTCGCGGGCGTGCGGCCCGGCACCGACCCGGCCGACACGTACCGGCGGTACACCGGCTGGCTGCCCTTCGCGTACCGGTCGCAGCAGGTCAGCGTCGCCGTCGCACGGGACCTGGACTACCAGCCGGTGATCGTCACCGACCAGCCGGTCTCGATCCTGCACCCGCAGGGCGCGCTGTCGCTGCGCGGCGTCGAGGAGTACCTGTCCGGCCCGCCCGAGCCGTCGCGGCCGGACGGGGCCGGGCGGCGGGCCGTGTCCCGCTGGCACACCTTCCTGCGGGAGCACGTCGCGCAGGTCGACCCGGGGTACGCGCGGCTGCGCGCGGCCACCCGTGCGCTGCTGGCGGCCGTGGGGGCCGGGCTGACGGGCTTCCTGCTGCTGCGGGCCCTGGGCGAGGACGTGCTGACGCCCGCGCTCTTCGGCGGCTTCGTCGGCATGCTGAGCGCGGGCATCGCGGTGGACCGCACGGTGCGGGCGCGTCGCGCCACGAGCGTCCTGCTCCTCGTGCCGGTCACCGTCGTCGTCGTGCTCGGCGCCCTGGTGTCCGGCTCGCCGGTGTGGACCGCCGTGCTCGTCGTGGCCGTGGCCGTCGCGGGCACCTGGATGGCCCGCTTCGGGCCCCGGTGGGCGGCCCTGGGCCGCACGACCTTCATGGTCTACTACTTCGCCCTGATCCTGCGCCTGGAGCTGTCCGACGTCTGGCTCTACCTCACGACGGCGGCGCTCGGCGTGGCCTGGGGCTTCCTGCTCACCAACGTCCTGCTGCCCGAGCGTCCCGTCCGGGTCCTGCGCAACGGCATCAGCGGGTACCAGCGTGAGCTCGTCGCGCTGATCGACACCCTCGTCGACGCCGTCTCGTGGGCCCGTTGGGACCCCGACGTCAGCAAGCGCGTCGCGGTGGACCAGCGTCGCCTCACGCGTGGTGCGGCGTTCATGACGGGCCAGCTCACGGGCCCGCCGGAGGCGACGGGGGTCAGCCCCCGTCAGGCCGTGCGCCTGCGCCTGCGGCTCCTGGACACGACCCTGTCCGCGTCGCACCTGGTCGGTGCGGCCCGGGACGTGACGGGCACGGCGGTGTCGCTGGAGCTGCGCGGGCGGCTGGCAGGCCGCCTCGAGCTGCTGCAGGCGCACCTGCATCAGCTCGCCGCAGGCCACGACACCGCAGGCGACGCCCGCACGCCCCGGGTCGACCCCTGGGACGCGGCGCCGCCGCCGGTGCAGTGGCCCGCACAGGCGCGTGCGCTGTGGCGCTCGATGAACGAGCTGTACGAGGTGGCGGCCGGGCTGAGCGCCGCGGTCAGCGCGGTCCAGGACCCCACGGCAGGTACGGACCGGGCCGCGGCCACGACGCCCGCGGACCAGGCCCCGCCCGGTCGTGGCGGCCCCGACCGGGCGTCCGCCGACGTGGAGGCGGACGCCGACGCGCTGGAGGAGCTCGACTGGAGCGGTGCGGACCCGAAGGCGACCGGCCTGCACCTGTCGTCCGTGGCCCGTCGCTCGGCCCAGGCCGGCATCGCGGTGGCTGCGGCGCTGGGCATCGCCGAGCTCGTGTCCACCTCGCACCAGTACTGGGCGACCCTGGCCGCGTACCAGGTGCTGGGCGGCACCGACGGGGAGACGCGCCTGAAGGGCATGCAACGTGTGGGCGGCACCGTCGCCGGCGCGGTGATCGGGTTCGGCGTGGCCATCTGGTCGGGTCACGAGCCGTGGGTGCTCGTCCCGCTGCTGGCCGTCGCCGTCTTCGCCGCGACGTACTACAACCAGGTCTCCCCGGCCGCGGCGACCCTGTGGCGCACGATGCTGTTCGCGGTCATCTACGAGTTCCTCGGCCGGCTGACGCCCGTCGCGCTGGAGCTGCGCGTGCTCGAGACGCTGCTGGGCGCGGCCGCCGCCGTGGTCGTCGCGTGGCTCGTCCTGCCGACCAGGACCGCGGCCGTCCTCGACAAGGACACGACGCAGCTCGTGCGCGACCTCGCGGCGCTCGTGACGACGGCCGTCGGGCACCTGGAGTCCGGCAGGTCCGTGTCGACCCGGGCGATGCGCGAGCGGGTGCTCGCCGTGGAGCGCGAGGCGCGGGGCGTCTCGGCCACCGCCGCCCCGCTGCGCCGTGCGGCGGGCGCGTCCGCCTCCGCGGGCGTCGAGGCCCGGCTGACCGCGCTGTGGGCGCTGACCTACGACACCCGCTACCTGGTGCGCACCGTCGACGCCGCGATCCGTGACGGCTCCGCGCGCGAGGCGCAGGACTGGGCGGCGGTGCGCGCCACGGTCCAGGTCAACTTCACGGCCCTGCTCGACGTCCTCGCCGGTCGCCTGCCGACCGAGCTGCGCCCCGACCTGCCGGACACATGGCCCGCGGACATGCCGCCCGGAAGCCCTCTCGAGAGCATCAGGCGACGGCTCGAGCGTATCAACGACACGCTCGTCCTGCTCGTGCAGGACGCGTCACCCGGGGTGGTCGACCGGCAGGACGACGCCCCGCTCGTGAGCTCCTGAGCGGGCGTCCTCCGGACGTCCGCGTCGGTCGGTCCGGTACCGCCGACCGGGGACGGCCACGCGCGCGGCCCACCGGCACGGGTGGTGCTGGAACGGTGCGTCCGGCGCCCCCGCGCGGGGGTGGTCGGACGCACCGGGGTGCCCCGCGGACGGGCCCGGACGACCGGACGGCCGTGCAGCGCGGTCCGCGGACCGCGGCGCACGGCCGTGGCGAGGGTCAGGCGTCAGACGTTCTCCTGGAACGCCTCGCGCAGCTTGGCCTCCTCCTCGGACGACAGGTTCGTCGCGAGCAGCTCGGGGTGGATGCCCTGCTCCCGCAGCGAGGCGATGATCCGGTCGGGGACCTCGCCGGACGTGAGCAGGAAGAGCGCCGACGTGCCCGGCGTCACCTTCTCGCGCACCTGCTTGATGAAGTTGTCGTCGATCCCCACGTCCGTCAGGGCGCCACCGATGGCGCCGGCGGCCGCGCCGACGATCACGCCGACCAGGGGGATGAAGAACAGCAGGCCGAACAGCAGGCCCCAGAACGTCCCGCCCAGGGCCCCGACCGCGGCGAGGTTGTGCGACTGGCGCGTCTTCGGCTTCTTCTTGTCCGGCTGCCACGACACCGTGGCGGCGTCCTGCACGTCGATGAGGTGCTGCGTCTGCAGGGCGAGGACCGCGTCCTCCGCCTGCGCAGCCCCCTCGGGGGTCTCGAACTTCCACACGCTCAGAGTGGCCACCGTCGTCTCCTCGTCCGGGCCGTTCCGTCGCCCTGCCCGGCGTCCCGCCGGGCAGACCGGGGCCCGCCACCAGGTTCGCGGTCGGGTCGCCGGCGCGCCTCATCCGGCACGGGTGATCGTCGGTGGCGCACCTGCGCGCCCCTCACACGGTGGGGGACGCCGCTGTGCGCGGACGGTTCCGGCGGGGTAACGCGCAGGCGTGCTCGGTGGAAACACGCCGCACCTAGCGTCGTGGGCGGCGGCGGCCCTCCGGCCGGCGTCGGCGCACCGCCCCTGCTCCCAGCCCTGGAGGGTCCCCATGGACGCACCGCGTCACCTCGTGGTCGTCGGCGGCGGGATGGTCGCCCAACGGCTCGTCGAGGCCCTGCGCGACCGCGACGTCGACGGGGCGTGGCGCGTCACGGTCCTGGCCGAGGAGCCGCGGCGGCCGTACGACCGCGTCGCACTGACGAGCTTCTTCTCGGGCCGCACGCCGGACGACCTCGCGCTGGGTGACGCCGCGCTGTGGGACGACCCGCTGGTGACGCTCGTGCGGGGGGACGCCGTGACCGCGGTGGACCGAGCCGCGCGGACCGTGACGGCCGCGTCGGGTCGGACGCACCGCTACGACCACCTCGTGCTGGCCACCGGCTCGTCCGCGTGGGTGCCGCCCATGGAGGGCGCCGACCTCGACGGCGTGTTCGTGTACCGCACGCTGGACGACGTCGCCGCGCTGCGCGGGTACGTGACGGGGCTCGCCGACGAGCGCCCCGTGCGCGGCGTCGTCCTCGGCGGCGGGCTGCTCGGCCTGGAGGCCGCCGGGGCGCTCGACGCGCTGGGGGCGCAGGCCACCGTGCTGCAGGTCGACACCCACCTGATGTCCGCCCAGGTCGACCTCGGCGGCGGGGAGGCGCTGCGGCGCCTGGTCAACCGGCTCGGCATCGGGGTCCGCACGCAGTCGCGGACGACCCGTGTGCTGCCGCACCGGCGTGGCGGCGTGGGGCGCGTCGAGCTCGCGGACGGCACCCGGCTGGACGCGGACGTCGTGGTGGTCGCCGCCGGCGTGCGGCCCCGCGACGAGCTGGCCCGTGACGCGGGTCTGCCGATCGGCCCCCGCGGCGGCGTCGTGGTCGACGACACGTGCCTGTCCGACGACCCGGACGTGTCGGCCGTCGGCGAGGTCGCGTGCATCCGGGGGGCCTGCATCGGTCTCGTCGCGCCGGGCTACACGATGGCCGAGGTCACCGTGGACCGGCTGCTCGGCGGCGGCGCCGTGTACCCGGGGGCCGACACGGCCACCAAGCTCAAGCTCGCGGGCGTCGACGTCGCCAGCTTCGGCGACGCGTTCGCGCGCACGCCGGGTGCGCTCGAGGTCGTCTGGGCCGACCCGGTGGGCGGTGTGTACAAGAAGCTCGTCCTCTCCGACGACGCCCGCACCCTGCTGGGCGGCGTGCTGGTCGGCGACGCCACCGCGTACGCGAGCCTGCGTCCCATGGTGGGACGCGAGCTGCCCGGCGACCCGGCGGCCTTCCTGCTCCCCGAGGGCGGCGCGGGCGCGCCGGAGCTCGAGCTGCCCGACGACGCCGGGGTCTGCTCGTGCAACAACGTCTCGGCCGGTGCGGTGCGCCACGCCGTGGCCGAGGAGGGCTGCCACGACCTCGGCGCCGTCAAGGCGTGCACGCGCGCCGGGACGAGCTGCGGGTCCTGCCTGCCGCTGGTCAAGAAGCTCTTGGCCACCGAGCTGGGCAAGCTCGGCGTCACCGTCAGCAGCGCGCTGTGCGAGCACTTCGCGCTGTCGCGCGCCCAGCTCTACGACGCGGTCCGCGTGGCCGGGCTGCGCACGTTCACCGAGGTGCTCGACCGGTTCGGCTCGCACGGGCGCGGCTGCGACATCTGCCGCCCCGTCGTCGCCTCGGTCCTCGCGACCACGGCACCCGCGCACGTCCTGGACGGCGAGCGCGCCGCCCTGCAGGACACCAACGACCACGTGATGGCGAACCTGCAGAAGGACGGTTCGTACTCGGTGGTGCCGCGCATGGCGGGCGGGGAGGTCACCCCCGAGGGGCTCATCGCCGTCGGCGAGGTCGCCCGTGACTTCGGCCTGTACACCAAGATCACCGGCGGCCAGCGCATCGACATGTTCGGCGCCCGCATCGACCAGCTCCCGCTGATCTGGCAGCGCCTGGTCGACGCCGGCTTCGAGTCCGGCCACGCGTACGGCAAGTCGCTGCGCACCGTGAAGTCGTGCGTCGGGTCGACGTGGTGCCGCTTCGGGGTGCAGGACTCCGTCGCGCTCGCGGTCATGCTCGAGCTGCGGTACCGCGGGCTGCGCTCGCCGCACAAGATCAAGCTCGGCGTCTCGGGCTGTGCCCGCGAGTGCGCGGAGGCCCGCGGCAAGGACGTCGGCGTCATCGCGACCGACAAGGGCTGGAACGTCTACGTCGGCGGCAACGGCGGCTTCACGCCGCGCCACGCCCGCCTGCTGGCCGAGGACCTCGACACCGAGACCCTCGTGCGCACCATCGACCGCTTCCTCCTGTACTACGTGCGCACGGCGGACCGGCTGCAGCGCACGGCCCCGTGGATCGAGGAGGTCGAGGGCGGGCTCGACGGCGTGCGCGCCGTCGTCCTCGACGACTCGCTCGGCATCGGCGCCGACCTCGACGAGCAGATGTCCCGCCACGTCGCCGACTACGAGGACGAGTGGCGCGCCACCCTGGACGACCCCGACAAGCTCGCGAGGTTCGCGTCCTTCGTCAACGCGCCCGACGTGCCCGACCCGTCGCTCGCCTACGTCCCCACGCGGGGCCAGGTGCGCCCCGCCACCCCCGACGAGCGCGCCGTGCTCGTCGCCGGCACCACCCTGGAGGTCCGCTCGTGACGACGACCGACGACCGGGCCGCCACCTGGCTGACCGTGTGCCGCCTGCGGGACCTGGCGTACGAGCGGGGCGCCGCCGCCCTGGTGCCCGACGAGGTCGACGGCCGACCCGTGCTCACCCAGGTCGCGCTGTTCCGCCTGCTCGACGAGCGCGTGCTGGCCGTGCAGCAGCACGACCCGTTCAGCGACGCCCACGTGATCGCGCGCGGCATCGTCGGCACCCGGCGCGTCGGCGAGGCGGACGTGCCGACGGTCGCGTCGCCCATGCACAAGCAGGTGTTCGACCTCGCCACGGGCCGGTGCCTCGACCCGGTGGGCAAGGACCCGGTCCCGGGACGCGCGCCGGACCTGCGCACGTGGCCCGTGCGGGTCCTCGACGGCGACGTGCAGGTCGAGGTCTGCGGGGACGCGCCGTGACCGTGCTGCTCGGCGTCGAGCTGGCCGGACGACCCGTGCTCGTGGCGGGCGGGGGACCGGTCGCGGCGCGGCGGGCGGAGTCGCTCGCGGACGCCGGCGCGCTCGTGCACGTCGTCGCGCCGCAGGTCTGCGAGCCGCTCGCGGACCTGGTCGTCGCGGGACGCGCCCGGTGGTCCGACCGCGAGGTCGTCGAGTCCGACCTGGACGCCGTGTGGCTCGCGCACACGGCGACGGGGGAGCGGGCCACCGACGCGGCGGTGGTCGCGTGGGCCACGGCGCGTCGCGTGTTCTGCGTCGACGCGGGCGGTCCACGGCGCCCCGCCGCGGGGACCGCCCGCACCCCGGCCACGACGCGGGCCGGTGACGTCCTCCTCGGGGTCGTCTCGACCGCCGGCGCCGACCCGCGACGCAGCGTGCAGGTGCGCGACCGGCTCGCGGCACAGCTGCGCAGCGGCGCGGTCG
>JAEWEJ010000030.1 GCA_023389455.1 Actinomycetes bacterium
ATGTGGCTCTGCGCGGCGCGGGCGGCCACCTGCGCCACGTGCGGGTCCGCGCCGTCGCGGCGCACCAGCAGGTCCGCGACCGCCGCCACCGGCGGGACGCGCAGCGCCACGGACCGGCTGCGCGACCGGATCGTCACCAGGACGTCCTCCGGGCTCGGGGCGCACAGCAGCCACACCGTGCGCGCCGGCGGCTCCTCGACGGCCTTGAGCAGGACGTTGGCGCTCTGGTCGTTGAACCGGTCGGCGTCCTCGACGACGATCACCCGCCACCGACCCTGCGACGGCGAGCGCTGCGCGAGCTCGACCAGCGGGCGCGTGGTGTCCACGCGGATGAAGACGCCCTCGGTGGCCACGAACGTCACGTCGGGGTGGGCGCCGGACAGCACGGTGGTGCACGCGTGGCACGTGCCGCACCCGCCCTGCACGCACTGCAGCGCCGCCGCGAAGGCTCGGGCCGCGTTGGACCGCCCCGACCCCGGCGGCCCGGTGAGCAGCCACGCGTGGGTCATGGACGACGGGTCCTCCACCGCCCGGCGCAGCACGGCCACCGCAGGCTCCTGCCCGACGAGGTCGTCCCAGACGCTCACGGCGCTCCCCCGGCGGTTGCCGCGGGGAGCAGCAGGGGCTCGAGGCGGGCGCGAACCTGCGCCGCGACCTCCTCGGCGGGCTGCGTCGCGTCGATCACGAGCCACCGGCCCGGGTCCGCGGCGGCGCGTGCCAGGAACGCCTCGCGGGTCCGCCGGTGGAACTCGTCGCCGGCGGACTCGAGCCGGTCGGGGTCCCCCGTCAGGCGTGCGAGGCCCACCGCGGGGTCGAGGTCGAGCAGCACGGTGACGTGCGGCAGCAGCCCCTGCACGGCCCACAGCGACAGCTGCTCGACCTCGTCGGCACCGAGGCCCCGCCCGGTGCCCTGGTACGCCACCGACGAGTCGAGGTAGCGGTCGGTGAGCACGACGGCGCCGCGCGCGAGCGCCGGCCGCACGAGCGACGCCACGTGGTGCGCCCGGTCGGCCGCGTACAGCAGCGCCTCGGTCCGCGGGTCCAGGTGCTCGCCGTGCAGCACGGCCCGGCGCAGCTCCAGCCCGAGGGGCGTGCCGCCCGGCTCCCGCGTCACCACGACCTCACGCCCCAGGGACGTGAGGTGGTGGCCGAGCAGCGCGACCTGCGTCGACTTGCCGACGCCGTCGCCGCCCTCGAAGGAGACGAACACCCCGGGGGGCACGGCAGGGGCGTCGGGCGTCACGGCGTCAGGGTAACGCCCGGCGCCGACAGGCCCGCCCCGCGGGGGCGCACCGTCGCGGGGCGGCCGACGCGGGTGCCACGGACCACGACCGCGACGCGCCCGGCCGCGACCGGCCGTCGGACCCGTTGCCCGACGGGCGCCGGTCACTCGCCCGGGTAGACGACCCCCACCTGGCGGCGCACCTCGTCCATGACGGTCATGACGTCGATCGTGTCCTGCCACGTCATCAGCGGGCTCTCGGTGTCCCCGTCGGCGACCCGACGCGCGACCTCGGCGGCCTCGTACTGCAGGCCGCGGGCAGCGGGCTGGTCGAACGTCCACTCGCGGCCGTCCCGACGGGCCAGCCGGAACGACGTCGGGGCGTAGAACGGCCCGGCGACGCGGATGTACCCCTCGGTGCCCGAGATCGACGACGTGGTCGGGGTGTGCGACCACAGGGTCGTGCTGAGGGTGGCCTGCGTGCTGCCGCCGTAGTCCAGCACCATCGAGACCTGCCCGTCGACGCCCGTCTCGGTGAGCTGCCCGACCGCGTGCACGCTCGTCGGGACGCCCAGGAAGTCGTGCGCCCACGAGACCGGGTACACGCCCAGGTCGAGCAGCGCGCCGCCCGCCAGCGCGGGGTCGTAGAGCCGGCTCGCGGGGTCGTAGGGGAAGAACTGCCCGTGGTCCGCGCGGATGTTGACGATCTCGCCGATCTCCCCGGCCTCGACCACCTGGTGCAGGGCGGCGACGTGGGGCAGGAACCGCGTCCACATCGCCTCCATGACGAAGACGCCCGCGGCGCGCGCCGCGTCGAAGACCTCCTGCGCCTCGGCGACGTTGCGCGTGAACGACTTCTCGACCAGCACGTGCTTGCCGGCGCGGATCGCCAGCAGCGCGTGGTCGCGGTGCTCGGAGTGCGGCGTGGCCACGTACACGGCGTCGACCTGCGGGTCCTCGACGAGGTCGCGGTACCCGACGTGCGTCGTCGGGATGCCGTGCGCGGTGGCGAACCGCTCGGCGCGGTCACGGTGCCGCGAGCCGACCGCCACCAGCTGCGCGCGCGTGAACTCACGCACCGAGTGGGCGAACTGGCTGGCGATGCCGCCGGCGCCGATGATGCCCCAGCGGATCGGCGGGGCGGTACGGGGGTCCTCGGTGCGAGCCATGGCGCCAACCTAGCGCCCCGGGCAACGGTGGGGCGGACGACGCCGCCGACGTGCCCCGCCACCACCGGGCGAGGGCGGTGCGAGGGCGGTGCGAGACCGGGATCCGACGGCTCGTCGAGCCGCCGTCGCCGACAGATCACGGTCTCGCCCGGCCTACGACACGGGCGGGTGTCGCAGGTGCCCGGACACGGTCGGGGCGACCCGTCGCGTGCGGATGTCCGTCGCCGTGAAACGCAGCAGCAGGGCGCCGGTCGCGACGACGGCGTTCTGACGTGACCGGTCGCGGTAGAGCGCCTGCGGGGTGCTGTGCGGCCCCGCGCCGTCGATCTCGGCGACGAGCAGCCTCCCGTCGCCGAGCCACCAGCCGAGGTCGCCCCGCGCGACCACGCTCCCGTCGGCACCACGCACGGGGACCTGCAGGTCGTCGGGGGCGACCCCGGCGTCGCGGCACTGCAGCCGCGCCCGGGTCTCCAGCGGCGACTCGGCCCGGCCGTCGACGAGGTCCCACCAGCCGGCGGCACGCCGACTCCCCCGGCGCCCGCGCGCCAGGTCGCGGACCTCGCCCACCTGGTCGGGTCCCACCAGCGAGCGCTGGACCGCCGAGTCCAGCACGCTGACGGCGTGGTCGCGGTCGAGCTCGCACACGGCCTGGGCCAACGCCGTCACGGGGTCGACGACGAGCGCGCCGCGCACGCGGTGCACCGACCGGGGCATGACGCACCGCACCCGCACGCCCTGGGGCGTCCGGTGGGTCCCGTCAGCCATGGCCACCTCGGGCCGGATCCGTGCCGGCAGTCCGTGCACGCCGAGCAGTGCCAGCGCGCACGGCCCCGTCGCGACGGCACGGGGCCCCGCCGCCAGCAGCGCGTGCCAGGCTGTCCGACGGCGCCGGTGGTCGTCGGGGTGCGCGCTCGGCCCGGGGTACGAGCCGTCGTCTCCGGCAGACCGGCAGCTCGGGCCGGCGTCGTGCACGCCCCACGCGACGGGGAGCAGCAGCCCGGCCCGGCGCAGCGACGCCCGACGATCGGCCCCGACACCCGCCGCGTCGCACTGCTGTGCCGCCAGGAGCCCCTCCTGGCGACGAGCGGTGCGGATCAGGCCGTCGGGGAGCGGAGCCGGGCGTCGCACGGGACGATGCCACCACGTCCCGCCGCACCTCTCCCGTGGTACCGCAACGGCTGTGGACGGCGACCGACCGACGCCCCTTTGAGGTCGCCTCGACACCCCCACAACCCCGCCCCCGAGGGGACGAGCCCCACGACCAGACCGGGATCTGTCGGCTCGTCGACGGCTGTCGACCGACGGATCCCGGTCCCGACGGTGCGCGACCGGCGGGGGTCAGCGCTTGGTCGTGGTCTTCTTGCGGGTCGTCGTCGTCTTGCGGGTCGTCGTGCGCTTCTTCGCCGGGCCCGCCGCGCGCTTCTCCGCCAGCAGCTCGACGGCCTGCTCGGGGGTGATCGACTCGGGGGTCACGTCGCGCGGCAGGGTGCGGTTGGTCTCGCCGTCGGTGACGTACGCACCGAAGCGGCCCTCCTTGACGACGATCGGCTTGCCGCTCGTCGGGTCCGTGCCGAGCTCGCGCAGCGGGGGCGTCGCGGTCTGGCCACGGCCCCGCTTGGGCTGCGCGTAGATCGCCAGCGCCTCCTCGAGGGTCACCGTGAACAGCTGCTCCTCGGACGCGAGCGTCCGCGAGTCGGTGCCCTTCTTCAGGTACGGGCCGTAGCGGCCGTTCTGCGCGGTGATCTCGGCGCCCGACTCGGGGTCGACCCCGACCACGCGCGGCAGCGACAGCAGCTGCAGGGCGTCGTCGAGGGTCACCGTCGCCAGGTTCATCGACTTGAAGAGCGAGCCCGTGCGCGGCTTGGGGGCCGCGGCGAGCGCCTTCTTGCGGGCGGCCGCGGACAGGCTCGGGTCGAGCTCGGGCTCCGGCAGCACCTCGGTGACGTACGGGCCGTAGCGGCCGTTGCGCGCGACGATCTCGTGGCCGGTCGCCGGGTCGGTGCCCAGCACCTTGTCGCCGTCGGGCATGGTCTCGAGCAGCTCGCGGGCCTTGTCGACCGTGAGCTCGTCGGGGGCCAGGTCGTCCGGCACGGACGCGCGGCGCGGGTCGGCGTCCGGCCCGTCGCCGGGTGCCTCGAGGTACGGCCCGTACCGCCCGACGCGCAGCGTGATGCCGTCGCCGATGTCGATGGAGTTGACCTCGCGCGCGTCGATCTCGCCGAGGTTGTCGACGAGCCCGCGCAGGCCACCGGTCTCGACGGAGTCGGACCGGTCACCGAAGTAGAACTGCTCCAGCCAGTCGACGCGCTCCTTCTGGCCCGTGGCGATGGCGTCGAGGTCCTCCTCCATGCCGGCCGTGAAGTTGTAGTCGACGAGGCGGTCGAAGTTCTCCTCGAGCAGCCGCGTGACGGCGAACGCGAGCCACGTCGGCACCAGCGCCTGCCCGCGGTTGGTGACGTACCCGCGGTCCTGGATGACACCGATCGTCGCGGCGTACGTCGAGGGGCGGCCGATGCCGCGCTCCTCGAGCGCCTTGACCAGCGACGCCTCGGTGAAGCGCGGCGGCGGGGACGTGCGGTGACCGTCGGCTGCCAGGTCGGACGCCGTCAGCGGGTCGCCCTGCGCCATCTGCGGCAGCCGGGCGTCGTCGGACGACGCCGCAGCACCGCCCTCGGCCTCGTCGTACCGGCCGCGGTCGCGGCCCTCCTCGTACGCGGCGAGGAACCCGCGGAACGTGATCACGGTGCCGGACGCGGAGAACACCGTGTCGACCGGGCCGTCGGGCGTCGTCGCGGTGGCCGCGAGGCGCACCGACGCGGTCTGGCCGCGCGCGTCCGCCATCTGCGAGGCGACCGTGCGCTTCCAGATCAGCTCGTACAGCTTGAACTGGTCGCCGGACAGCTCGCGGGCGACCTGCGCGGGCGTGCGGAAGTGGTCGCCGGCGGGGCGGATGGCCTCGTGGGCCTCCTGCGCGCCCTTCGCCTTCGACGTGTAGACGCGCGGCTTGTCCGGCACGTACTCCGAGCCGTACAGCTCGGCGACCTGCCGCCGCGCGGCGTCGACGGCCTGCGTCGACAGCGCGGGCGAGTCGGTCCGCATGTAGGTGATGTAGCCGTTCTCGTACAGCGACTGCGCGGTGCGCATGGCCTGCCGCGAGCTCATGCGCAGCTTGCGGGACGCCTCCTGCTGCAGCGTCGACGTCGTGAACGGCGCGGCGGGCCGGCGCGTGTACGGCTTGGTCTCCAGCGACTGGACCTGGAACGCGACCCCGTCGAGCCCGGCGACCAGCGCAGCCGCGCGGGCCTCGTCGAGGGCCACGGCGTCGCGGGTCTTCAGCGTGCCGCGGTCGTCGAAGTCACGGCCGGACGCGACGCGTGCGCCGTCCACGCCCGTCAGCCGGGCGGTGAACGTCGGCTCGGACGCGTCGGCCACGGCGAACGTGCCGGTGACGTCCCAGTAGTCGGCCGCGACGAACGCCATGCGCTCCCGCTCGCGCTCGACCACCAGGCGCGTCGCGACGGACTGCACGCGGCCCGCGGAGAGCCCCTGGCGGACCTTGCGCCACAGCACGGGGCTGACCTCGTACCCGTACAGCCGGTCGAGGATGCGTCGCGTCTCCTGCGCGTCGACGAGGCGCTCGTCGAGCTCGCGCGTGTTCTCCAGGGCCCGGGTGATCGCCTCGCGCGTGATCTCGTGGAACACCATGCGCTTGACGGGGATCTTCGGCTTCAGCTCGGCCAGCAGGTGCCAGGCGATGGCCTCGCCCTCGCGGTCCTCATCGGTGGCGAGGTAGAGCTCGTCGGACTCCTTGAGGAGCTTCTTGAGCTCGGCGACCTTCTTCTTCTTGTCCGCGTCGACCACGTAGTACGGCGCGAAGCCGTTCTCGACGTCCACCGCGAACTTGCCGTAGGGGCCCTTCTTCATGTCCGCCGGCAGCTCCGAGGGCTGCGGAAGGTCGCGGATGTGCCCGACGGACGCCTCCACGTCGAAGTCGTCGCCGAGGTACCCGGCGATCGTGCGCGCCTTGGCGGGCGACTCCACGATGACGAGCTTGCGACCTGCAGACATCTGAACGGCCTTCCGTGCCGAGGGGTGTGACGACGATTCCGTGGCGGCCGTGGGCGCGCCACGACGCGTGGACACCGCTTCCGAGGGGACTCTACGTCCTGGCGTCAACCGGGCCGCGACGCCGTCTCGTCCCGCGAACCGGCGGCGTGACGCAGCAGGAGCATGACCGCGAAGGTCGTGAAGCACGCCGCGACGACGCCCGCGACGCCCCCACCGTAGGCCAGGAGCTCGTCGGCCCGGCCCACGTCACCGGCCCGGATCGCCCAGGTCCGCGCGAGGAGGACGGCGGCCACGACGCCGGAGGCCGTGCCTGCGACCAGCAGGACCACGGCGGTGCGACGGGTCCGGGCCCACCACGGGTCGGCCCCGCCGACGCGGCGCACGGCGGCCGTCGCGGTCGGCGTGACACCCGGCCGGGCGGCCATGGCGCCGCACACCAGCGCCGTCCACCCGAGGACCACGAGCGTCCCCGCGACGACGTCCGACGGGCGGTGCCACTGGCCGACGAGCGTCGAGACGCCCGTCAGCGCCGTGTACGTCGCTCCCAGCGCGGCGACCAGGGGACGCGCGCGCGGCGGCGCCACGAGCAGCAGCGCGGCCGCGACCGAGCCGGCGGCCGTGGTGTGCCCGCTGGGCAGGGTGTTCCCGTAGTCGCCCCCCACGCCCAGGACGGGCCGGTCCAGCACGACGACCTTGACGAGGCGGGTGGTGAGGTTGGCGCCCGCGACGAGCACGGCCACCTGCAGCGCCAGCGAGAGCCGGCGGCGTACCAGCGCGACCGCGGCGGCACCGAGCAGCCCGCCCGCGACGAACCCGACGGACACGACGTCCAGCACCGGCTCCGCGACGCGCCACAGGTGACCCTGCCCGATCACCGCGCCGTCGAGCGCCGCGTCCTCGACGCGCTGACCCGCCCACGTGTCGACGAACGCGCGCCACAGCAGCCACACGCCGACGGCGCACGCCACGACGACCGCACCGCAGACGAGCACGACCCAGCCGCGCGCAGGCGGGCGCGCCGCCGGCGGAGGCGTCGTGGACTGGCCCGGGGCGACCGGGACGGGGGGGCGGTCGTGCACCGTCACACGGTAGGCCACCCGGGCGGGTGACCGGGGCCGCGCAGCGGCTCCCGGGGCCCCCGCTCAGACAACTCACAGGCGCGTTCCAGCCGCGCCTCAGGGCCGGCGCACAGGCTGGTCACATGACGACGACAGACACCACCTCCCGCACGTCGCGTCGTCCCGACTCCCTCACGCGCGCCGACGGCTCCCCGATCCGCGCCCTGGTCGTGGACGACGAGGCGAACCTCGCCGAGCTCCTGTGCACCGCCCTGCGCTACGAGGGCTGGCAGACCGAGCAGGCGCACACCGGTCAGGCCGCGATCAAGAAGGCCCGCGCCCTCGACCCCGACGTCATCCTGCTCGACGTCATGCTGCCCGACCTGTCGGGCCTCGACGTGCTGCGCCGGATCCGCCAGACGCACCCGCGCGTCCCCGTGCTCTTCCTCACGGCGCGCGACGCGGTCGAGGACCGGGTCGCGGGCCTAACCGCGGGCGGCGACGACTACGTCACCAAGCCCTTCAGCCTCGAGGAGGTCGTGGCCCGCCTGCGCGCCCTGCTGCGGCGCGCCGGCGCCGTCACCGCGCACGAGGACTCGGTCCTCGTCGTGGGTGACCTGCGGATGGACGAGGACAGCCACGAGGTGTGGCGCGGTGACGACGAGATCCGCCTGACCGCCACCGAGTTCGAGCTGCTGCGGTACTTCATGCGCAACCCGCGCCGGGTGCTCAGCAAGGCGCAGATCCTCGACCGGGTGTGGCAGTACGACTTCGGCGGGCACGCGAACATCGTCGAGCTGTACGTGTCCTACCTGCGCCGCAAGATCGACAAGGGGCGCGAGCCCATGCTGCACACGCTGCGCGGCGTGGGGTACGTGCTGCGCCCGGCCGCCTGACATGACGCAGGCGTCACCGACGTCACCCGCCGGCGCGCCGCACCAGCCGCCGACGGCGCCGCACGACGCGGGTGACGCCCGGCCGCACGGGCCCGCCCACCGCCCGCGCTGGTCCCTGCGGCGCCGTCTGGTGGCGGTCGTGCTGGGTCTCGTCCTGGCCGTCGGCCTGCTGACGGGCCTCGTCTCGACGATCGCGCTGCGCGAGTCGCTGGTCGCGCAGGTCGACGACCGCGTCGTCGCCGCCGAGGAGCGGGCCGTCCGCGCGACGCAGGGCGCGTTCCCGCCCGGCGAGGACCGGGACGACGACTCCCCCGGCCGCGGTCGGCGGGGCGGACCGCCGCCGCTCGACGCCCCCGGGCAGGACGTGGGCACCGTGAGCCTCGTCCTCGCCGACGGCGAGACGCGGGCCCAGTACCTCGACGCGGACGCGTCGTTCGTCGACCTCACCGACGCCCAGGTGCAGGCCCTGCTGGACGTCCCCGCCGACGGCCGCGTCCACGCCGTCACCCTGCGCGGCCTGGGCACGTACCGTGCGGCCGCGCTGCGCACGGACGACGACGCGCTCGTCGTGACCGCGCTGCCGACCGCGGCCGTGGACGCGACGGTGGGGCGCTACGTCGCCGTGGAGCTGCTGGCCGCGGCCGGTGCCGTGCTGCTCGCCGGCGTCGGCGGGTCGCTGCTGGTGCGCCGCGAGCTGGCACCGCTGACCCGGGTGGCCGTGACCGCCACGCGGGTGGCCGAGCAGCCGCTGGGCCGCGGCGAGGTCGCCATCACCGCCCGGGTCGACCCCCGCGACACCGACCCCTCGACGGAGGTCGGGCAGGTCGGCGCCGCGCTCGACCGGATGCTGGGGCACGTCGAGCAGGCGCTCGCCGAGCGGCAGGAGTCCGAGCAGCAGGTGCGCCGGTTCGTCGCCGACGCGAGCCACGAGCTGCGCACGCCGCTGGCGTCGATCCGCGGCTACACCGAGCTGGTGCGCCGGTCCCCCGACGAGCTGCCGCCGGACGCGCTGGCCGCCCTGGCGCGCGTGGAGTCCGAGGCGGTGCGCATGTCCGCGCTGGTCGACGACCTGCTGCTGCTCGCCCGCCTGGACGCCGGGCGTCCGCTGGAGCGTGAGCCCGTCGACCTCGCCGAGCTGGCGGTGGACGCGGTGGCCGACGCGCACGCCGCCGGGCCGGACCACGTGTGGCGCGTCGACCTGCCGGGGGCGGACGACGTGCAGGACGACGGGCACGAGGACGACGGGGACGAGGACGACGCGCGCGAGGACCTCACCGTGACGGGCGACGAGCACCGGCTGCGCCAGGTGCTGGCCAACCTCACGTCGAACGCCCGCCGGCACACGCCACCCGGGACCCACGTCACCGTCGGGGTGCGCCGCGACGGCGACGACGTGGTGCTGAGCGTCGCCGACGACGGCCCGGGCGTGCCACCCGAGCTGCGCGACCGGCTGTTCCAGCGGTTCACGCGGGGCGACGCGTCCCGCAACCGCGACGCGGGCTCGACGGGCCTCGGCCTGGCGATCGCGCAGGCCGTCGTCACGGCGCACGGGGGCACGTTGACGTGCCGCAGCGTGCCGGGTGACACGGAGCTGGTCGCGCGGATCCCCGCGGCCGACGCCGCACCGAGACCGGCCGGGGCGGGCCCCCCCCCCCGGGGGGGGGGGGGGGGGGGG
>JAEWEJ010000350.1 GCA_023389455.1 Actinomycetes bacterium
CGCACGCACCGTGGTGGTGGGCGCCGGCGTACCGCCGTTCTCGGCCGGCACCGTGCCGGGTGCCTCCGCCAGGCGGCGCACCAGCGCGTCGCCGGGCGCGACGGCGACCGGGGTGACGCTGATGCCCGCGGCGCGGGTCATGGCGCGCACGTCGCCGCGCTGCTCCGGCAGCTGCAGCGTGAGGACGGTCCCGCTGGCCCCGGCGCGGGCGGTGCGCCCGGAGCGGTGCAGGTACGCCTTGTGCTCGGCGGGCGGGTCGACGTGCACCACGAGCTCGACCTCGTCGACGTGGATGCCGCGCGCGGCGATGTCCGTGGCGACCAGCACACGGGTCCGGCCGGAGGAGAACTCCGCGAGGTTGCGCTCGCGGGCCCCCTGGCCGAGGTTGCCGTGCAGGTCGACGGCGGGGATGCCCGCCTGCGTGAGCTGCTTGGCGAGCTTCTTGGCGTGGTGCTTGGTGCGCATGAACAGCACGCGGCGACCCGGGCCCGCGGCGAGCGTCTCGACGACGGCCCGCTTGGCGGCCGCGTCGGCGACCTCGAGCACGTGGTGGGTGCTGGCGACGGCGGTCTGCGCGGCCGGGTCGACCGCGTGCTCCACCGGCGACGTCAGGTAGCGGTCGACGAGCGTGCCGACGCCGTTGTCCAGCGTCGCGGAGAACAGCAGGCGCTGGCCGCGGGTGGGCGTGCGGTCCATCAGCCGTCGCACGACGGGCAGGAACCCGAGGTCGGCCATGTGGTCGGCCTCGTCCAGGACGGTGATCTCGATGCCGTCGAGCGTGAGGAGCCCCTGCTTGAGCAGGTCCTCGAGGCGTCCGGGGCAGGCGACCAGCACGTCGACGCCGCGGTCGAGCGCCGTGACCTGACGGGACTGCGCGACGCCGCCGAACATGGTCGCCGTCCGCAGGCCCACCGCCGCGGCGAGCGGTGCGAACACCGCGTCGATCTGGGTGGCGAGCTCACGGGTCGGGCACAGCACCAGCGCACGGGGGCGCCGGGCGCGGCGGGGAGTGCCCGACGCGGCGAGCCGGGCGACGACGGGCAGCGCGAACGCGAGCGTCTTGCCGGAGCCGGTCCGGCCGCGGCCGAGCACGTCAGCGCCGCGCAGCGTGTCGGGCAGCGTGGCGGTCTGGATGGGGAACGGGGAGGTGATCTGCTGGGCCGCGAGGGCGCGGGTCAGCACCTCGGGCACGCCGAGGTCGGTGAAAGTCGTCACAGGGGAAGGTGCCTCTCGGGCTGAAGTCGGGGTCCGCCGCACGATTCCCGGGGGGACTCCACGACGCGGGCGCGCGGTCGATCGCGCTGCCTCTCGGGGTCCACCCTCTCACACCCGCCGTCCGGCGGCCCGAGGTCGCTGCGTCACCGCAGGTCAGCGGCCGCCCACGGACGTGTCGGTCGGGGCGTCGAGGACGTCGCGCACGGCGTCGGTGGCCGCCGGTGTCCACCCGGGCGGCGGCGCGACGGCCGCCCACGCGTCGGCGTACTCGCCGACGTACGTGTGACCGTGACCCGCCGGCGCCTGCCCCGCGACGAACAGGTCGATGAGCACCCGCCAGAAGGTCGCCACCGGGAACCAGCGCACGTCGGGCAGGACGTCCGCGCCCCGCGGCTCGCGCAGCCAGTCGGGCTCGTGCAGCAGCAGGTTCGGCGTCCACCACACCACCCCGTCGGACGGGTGCTGCAGGTAGACGACGCGCGGCTCGCGCCACGTCGCGTCGCCGTCGTCGGCGAGGGACGCGCCGTCCACGTCGCGCTCCGTCCTGCCCCAGCGGGCCGTGCGCCCCTCGTCGTACACGGGACGGATCTCCGGTGACCCGGGCTCCCGGTCCGTCGTGAGCCCCCGCCACAGAGGCGTCGTGCCCGGGGTCCCCGCCCACACGGCGCCGTCGGTGCGCGCGGCGACGTCCTGGAGGCTGGAGAAGGCCCCTTGCGAGCCGAAGCTCCCGAGCGAGATGCCGAACGGGTACAGCGCCGGGCGGTCGTCCTCGGGCAGCTGGGACCAGCGCGCGTAGACGGCCTCGAACAGCGCCTTGCCCGCCGCGACCGGTGTCGCCCGGTCCCCGACGAAGTTCACCCAGCTCGGCAGGTAGGAGTACTGCATCGCGGCGATCGCGGTGTCGCCGCCCCACATCATCTCGATCGCCGTCGCGGACGCGGGGTCGACCCACCCGGTGCCGGTCGTGGTGACGACGACGAGGACGGACCGGTCCCACGCGTCCGTGCGGTCCAGCTCCCGGACGACCAGTGCCGCGAGCTCGTCGAGGTCGTCGTCGCTGTCGAGGCCCGCGTAGACGCGGACGGGCTCCTGCACCTGGCGGTCGAGCCCCACGGCGGTCGACAGCTCGGCGAGCTGCGCGACGTCCGGGCCGCCCGAGACGAACCGGCGCCCCTCGCGCCCGAGCGACCCCCACGGCGACAGCGACTCCGGCGACCCGCTGCGGGCGGGGTCGGTCGGGCGCACCTCGTCGGGGTAGGTCTGCTCGTCGCGCGCGGCGTAGGTCTCGGTCATGAGGTGGCGCGCACCGGCGACGAGGGTGCCGTCCACGAGCAGGTAGGTGGCGGCCGCCACGACGACGACCGCGAGCACCCGGGACGGCACGGGGGGCAGCACGCGGCCCGTGAGGCGTGCGACGGCCCGCCCCACCGCGCGCAGCCCGCGCGCGACGAGCACGAGCAGCAGGGCGACCACCACGGCCAGGACGACGACCGTCAGCGGCCGCGCCGAGGGTGGCGGCCCCATGTCGAGCAGCGCGCGCGAGCGCGCCTGCCAGTCCGCGTCGACGAGCAGGGCGGCCACCACCACGACCAGCGCGAGGGCGCCGCACACCAGCCGCACGACCCGCGCGCGGCGGGCCGGCCACGGGGTGCGCAGCCCGATCCGGCGCCCGCCCCACCCGAGGGCGGTGCCGACCGCGTACCCGATGGCACCGCAGACCCCGCCGATCACGCCCTGGTACAGCGGGCTGCGGGGCAGGAGCGACGGTCCGAGCGCCGCCGCGAACAGGACGACCGCGCCGAGCAGGCCCGCGGGGGAGAACCGCAGCCACCACCGGGCGATCGCGGAGCCGGCCCGGGCGGCGCGACCACGTGGCGCGGCACCCGGCGGGACGCCGTGGGGCCGTCCCGCGTGACCGTCGTCCACCGTCGCCGCGTCCCGCGACGCCCCCCTCGTCATCTGGTCACTGTTCCACGGACCGCGCTGCACGGCCTGCCGCACGTCCTCGCAGGTCGTCGCCCACGGGTCGGTACGGTGGGTCCGGGCGGCCGAGGGGCCGACGGACGGGCGGCGACTGTGAGCGACACCGGGTACGGCGACTTCGAGTTCGAGCGACGCTTCGTCGCGCGCGACGTCCCTGCGGAGCTGCTCGACGCGTCGCCCGCGCTCATCGTCCAGAGCTACTACCTGGCCGACGAGGGCTTCGCCCTGCGCGTCCGCGCCCAGGTGTCCTCGGTGGTCGGTGTGGACGTCCGTTCCGACGAGGTCGCGCTGCTCGAGAGGTACGCGGACCAGGTGGACTTCTGCGCGGTCACGGTCAAGGGCCCGATGAACGGCGGCACCCGCTACGAGGCGGAGCGCGAGATCGACCCGATGGTCGGCGTCGAGATGGTGCGCCGGGGCGGGGCCCGTGTCGCCAAGGTGCGGCACTCGGTCTGGCTCGGCGAGGACGGCTGGGTCGTCGACGTCTTCGCCGGGGCCAACGCGCCCCTCGTCGTCGCGGAGGTCGAGCGCGGGGGACCGGTGACCGACCTGGCGATCCCCGACTTCTGCGTCACGGAGGTGACGACGGACCCCCGGTTCGCCAACGACGGCCTGGCCCACGCCCCGTACCGGCAGTGGGCGCAGGCGTGGCAGGACGAGCTGGAGCGCACCGGTCCGCGGTTCCTCGAGGGGTTCGGGCACGACCACCGGATGACGGGCCTCTAGCGCCGGCACCGCCTGCGCGCGGCTGCACCGGCCCGCGGTCCTGCCTACAGTGGCGGACCGACGGGGCACCAGGGCCCCGGGGAGCGAGGTGCCGGTGTCGAAGGACGTCACCCGGGCGCGGCTGCGCACCGGGCTGGCCGTGGCGGTGGTGCTCGCCGTCGTGCCGACCGCCTGCAGCCCCGACGTCCGGGCCGGCGACCCGGCAGCGTCGGCGTCGGCGTCGGCGGCCCCGGCGTCCGTGTCCGCGACGCCCCGCGAGTCGCCCGCCCCCGTCACGGTCGTGGACGGCGACGAGGTCGCCGCGGCGCTGGCCACCTCGGCCGCCCTGCTGGACGCGGCTCCCGTCGTCGTCGTGGCGCCCGCGGGCGACGTGGCCGCAGGGCTCACCGGTGCCAGCGCGGCGGTCGTGCTCGGGGCGCCGCTGCTCCTGGCCGCAGGGGACGGCGTCGGCGCGGAGGTCGCACGCCTGGGGGCGACCCACCTGCTCGTCGTCGGCGACGTCGCGGACGGCGCGCTGCCCACGGA
>JAEWEJ010000394.1 GCA_023389455.1 Actinomycetes bacterium
GCCCCCGACAGCCCTGCCCCGACCACCCGTCCCCCACGACCCGTTCCCCGCGAGCGCGCACCACAGGACCACGCACGACCCGCCCGCACCCGGCCCGTCCGACGACCCCGTACCAGCGCCTCCCGCGCCACCACGACAGGAGACCCCGATGCGCACCATCCCGCGCACCAGCCCCGGCCGCAGCACCCGCCCCCGTACCCGGGCCCGCACCCTCGGCGTCGTCGCCGCCCTCACCCTCACGCTCGGTGCGTGCGGGACGCCCGGGTCCGGCGGTGGCCAGGCCGAGAGCGCCGGGGGCACGTCCGGGCTGCCGTCCTGCGACCCCGTCGCGGGCGAGAGCCTCGTCGTGCTCGAGGACGACAAGGGCCTGCAGAACGCCGACAACATCATCCCGGCCGTCAACGCCCAGGTGGCGACGGACCACCCGGAGGTCGTCGAGCTGCTCGACGCCGTGTCGCAGTCGATGGACACGGACGGTCTGATCGCGCTCAACAAGGCCGTCGACGTGGACCGTCGCACGTCCAGCGAGGTCGCGGCCGAGTACGTCGAGGAGCAGGGCCTGGCGTCGACGCAGAGCGACCTCGGGACGGGCACGAGCCTGACCGTGGGCGCGGCGAACTTCTCCGAGAGCAGCACGCTGGCGGAGATCTACGCCGCGGTCCTGCGCAGCGCCGGGTTCGACGCCCGGGCCCAGACCATCGGCGCCCGCGAGACCTACCTGCCGGCCCTGCAGTCCGGCGAGCTCGCGGTCGTCCCGGAGTACGCCGCGACGCTCGCGACGTTCCTCAACGGGCAGGCCAACGGCGCCGACGCGCCGTCCGTGGCGTCGAGCGACGTGGAGGAGACGGTGGCGGCGCTGACGCCCCTGGCGCAGGAGAGCGGGATCGTCGTCGGTGAGGCGTCCGCGGCGCAGGACCAGAACGCGTTCGCCGTGACCGAGGCGTTCGCGCAGGAGAACGACCTGACCACGTTGTCCGACCTCGCCGCGGCGTGCGGTGACGTCATCCTCGCCGGCCCCCCGGAGTGCCCGGAGCGCCCCTTCTGCCAGGTGGGCCTGGAGGAGACGTACGGGCTGACCGTCGGCGAGTTCAAGTCGTACGACTTCGCGCTGATCAGCCAGGCGGTGCGCCAGGGCGACGCGACCCTGGGTCTGGTGACCTCGTCGGACGGCACGCTCGCCTCCGACGGGTGAGGTGACGGAGGCGGCGGGTCAGCGACCCGCCGCCTCCAGCAGCCGCAGCCACACCTCGCTGAGCGTCGGGTACGAGGGCACGGCGTGCCACAGGCGCGCCAGCGGGACCTCCCCGACGACCGCGACGGTCGCCGCGTGCAGCATGTCGGCGACGTCCGGGCCGACGAACGTCGCCCCGACGACGACGTCCCGCGCGACGTCGACGACGATCTGGGCGCGCCCGGTGTACCCGGTGCCCGTCACGGAGGCCGCGGCCAGGTCGCCCAGCTCGTAGCCGATCACCCGCACGTCGATCCCGTCACGCCGCGCCTGCGCCTGTGTGCGGCCCACCCACGCGACCTGGGGGCGGGTGAAGACGACCTGCGGCACCGCCGCGACGTCCGCCGTCGCCCGGTAGCGGCTCCACGGGGCGGCGGACGCCTCCGCGTCGCGCGACAGGCCGGACGGCACCCCGTCGCCGTCGGGCGCTCCCGCCGGCCGCGGGTCGAAGCGCGCCGCGACGACGTCGCCCACGACGCGGGCGTCGTACTTGCCCTGGTGGGTCGTGGCGGTGCGGCCGGTCACGTCACCCGCGGCGAAGAGCCACCCGCCGTCGACCTCCAGCACCTGGAGCGCGTCGTCGACCCGCAGCGGGTCCCCGGCCCGCAGACCCAGCACCTCCAGACCGAGGTCGTCCGTCGCCGGGCGGCGTCCCGTCGCGACCAGGACCTCGTCCACGGTCACGCGCTCGGGTGCGACCTCTGCCCTGCGACCGTCGCCCACGGAGGTGCGCTCCACCACCAGGTGCACGCCGTCGTCGTCGCGCGTCGCGGCCGTCACGGACGCCCCGAACGCGACCCGGACGCCCCGGTCCACGAGGTGCCGCGCGACGGCCTGCCCGGCGAACGGCTCCGCCGCCGGCAGCAGGCGCTCGCCGCGCACCAGCACGGTGACGTCGCTGCCGAGGTCCGCGAACGCCGTCGCCATCTCGGCCGCGACCACGCCGCCGCCCACGACGGCCAGCCGGGCCGGGACCCGGTGCGCCGACGTCGCCTCACGGCTGGTCCACGCCCGCACACCCGTGAGGGCCTCGGGGACGACCGGGACCGAGCCCGTGGCCACGACCACGGCCCGGCGGGCCGTCACGATGACCTCGGACCCGTCCGCACGCCGCACCGCCAGCGTGCGTGGCGCGGTGAACCGGGCCGCACCGCGCAGCAGCGTCAGCCCGGCGCCCTCGACCCACGCGACCTGCCCGGCGTCGTCCCAGTGCGCGGCGACGTCGTCGCGGTGGGCGAGCACCTCCGCGACGTCCAGGTCACCGGTCACGGCCGAGGCCGCCCCCGGGACGGCGCGCACCGCGGCCAGTGCGTCGCCCGGCCGCAGCAGCGCCTTCGACGGCATGCACGCCCAGTACGAGCACTCCCCGCCGACGAGCGCGGGTTCCACCACCACCACGCTCAGGCCGGTGCGCGACGCGCGGTCCGCGACGTTCTCGCCCACCGCTCCGGCGCCCAGGACCACCACGTCGAACTCGTTCGGCTCGTCGGCCATCGCTCCTCCGTCCCCACGGTCACGCCCATGGTGGCGTGCGAGCGGGTCGTGTGCGCGCCGGAGGGGTGGCGGGGCCACGCGGGAACGACGAAGCCCCGTCAGGACGGACCTGACGGGGCTTCGTGGCTGGTACGCCCCCTGGGACTCGAACCCAGAACCCGCTGATTAAGAGTCAGCTGCTCTGCCAGTTGAGCTAGAGGCGCGCGGCTGGATGAGATTAGCAGGATCCGCGGGTGGGTTGCGAACCGAGGGCGGCTCCGACGGGCTTCTGTGACGACCCTCACGCACCGGGGCGGTCGTCCGGCGACCACCACTCCTGCTCGGGCAGCCCTTCGGTCGCCAGCAGCTCGTCCGAGCTCGGGCCGGCGGGGGTCAGCAGGTCGACCAGCAGCGTCAGCGGGACGTGCTCCGCGAGGAGCTCCTGCGTGTGCTGCGCTGCGTCGACCGCAGCGACCTCCTGGCCGTCCGCGGTCGGGGCCGCGGCCGGGGCGTGGTTCGCCGCCGGGTCCGCCGCACGGTCCACCGCGGCCTGTGCCACCGGTGTGCGCTCGTCCATCGTCCTACCTCGTCTCGACCCGGCCGTCGCGCTGCTCCACGACCCTCCGGAGCCTACGACCCCCGCACCACCCGGCACGAGCAGCGGGTCGGATCCTGATACGCGGTGCGCCCGACGCACCGCGTCACCGGACGCGCGTCGTTCACAGGTACAGGCCCGTGCCCTCACCGGCCACGCGGGGGTCGGCGACACCGTGGACGTCCTTCTCGCGCAGCAGCAGGTACGTGCGACCCGACACCTCGACCTCGGCACGGTCCTCGGGGTCGAACAGCACCCGGTCGCCCACCTGCACCTGGCGCACGTGCTCACCGACGGCGACCACGCTGGCCCAGGCCAGGCGCTTGCCGACGGCCGCCGTGGCCGGGATGAGGATCCCCCCGCCGCTGCGCCGCTCCGGCGCGTCGGAGTCCAGCTCCACCAGGAGCCTGTCGTTGAGCATGCGCAGGGGCAGGTCCCGGGGCGCGGAGGCCCGCGGGGTCTCGTTCGGTGCACTCACGCCGCCGACGCTACCCCGCCGGATCTAGGCTGACGTACGTCGTCCCCGCCCCCCGACCCGCAGGAGTGATCCCGTGCCCCGCCTCGCCGTCGGAGACCCCGCTCCCGACCTCACCCTCCCGAGCGCGACCGGCGAGCAGGTGTCGCTGCGCGACCTGCGCGGCCGCTCGGTCGTCGTGTACTTCTACCCCGCCGCCGGCACGCCCGGCTGCACGAAGCAGGCGTGCGACTTCCGCGACTCCCTGGCCTCGCTGACCGCCCACGGGTACGACGTCCTGGGGGTCTCGCCCGACCGCCCGGAGAAGCTGGCGTCGTTCGCGCAGGCCGAGGGCCTGACCTTCCCCCTGCTGTCCGACCCGGACCACACGACCCTCGAGGCGTGGGGCGCGTGGGGCGAGAAGACGAGCTACGGCCGCACGTCGACCGGCGTCATCCGCTCGACCGTGGTGGTGGACCCCGACGGGAACGTCGCCCTGGCCCAGTACAACGTCAAGGCGACGGGTCACGTCGCCAAGCTGCGCCGGGACCTCGGCATCGACTGACGCACGGGCCGGGCGACGCACGACGTCCGTCGTGCCAGACTCGGCCCGCGCGCGGGAGTGGTGAAACGGCAGCCACGCCAGGTTTAGGTCCTGGTGCCCGCAAGGGCGTGCGGGTTCGACTCCCGTCTCCCGCACCGAGCGCGACGCAGGGCCGTGGGGGCCGGCCCCCCGGACCCCCCCCCCCCCCCCCCCACCCGCAA
>JAEWEJ010000413.1 GCA_023389455.1 Actinomycetes bacterium
CTCGTACCCGGCCTCACCGACGCCTCCGACGGGGCGGACCCCGTCGCCGAGGACGGCGCTCACGCGCCCGAGGCCGCCGGTCGCAGCCGCGACGACGACGAGCCCGCCGTCGCGCACCCCGCGCACCGCGGGACCGCCCGCCCGGGCGTGGGGACGGTGCCGTGACCATCCGTGTCGTCGTCGCGGACGACCACCCCGTCGTCCGCTCGGGCATCGCCGCGCTGCTCGACCTCGAGCCCGACCTCACGGTGGTCGGCGAGGCGGACGACGGGGACGCTGCGCTCACCCTGGCGCACGAGCTGCACCCCGACCTGGTGCTCATGGACCTGCGGATGCCCGGCACGGACGGCGTGACGGCGACGGCGCGGATCACCGCCGAGCTGCCCGACGTCCACGTGCTGGTGCTGACGACGTACGAGACGGACACCGACATCCTGCGTGCCGTCGAGGCCGGGGCGACCGGCTACCTGCTGAAGGACACCCCGCGGGACCAGCTCGTCGCGGGGGTGCGCGCCGCCGCCCGGGGCGAGTCGGCGCTGTCGCCGTCCGTCGCCCTGCGCCTGGTCCGGCAGGTGCGCGCGGACCGCAGCGAGCGCCTGACACCCCGCGAGCAGGAGGTCCTGGCCGGGGTCGCGCGGGGCCTGTCCAACGCCGCCGTCGGGCGCGAGCTGTACATCGCCGAGGCCACCGTCAAGACGCACCTGCTGCGGGCGTTCGCCAAGCTGGGGGTCGACGACCGCACGCGGGCCGTGACGGTCGCGATCGAGCGCGGGATCCTGCCGGCGCCCTGAGCCCGGGACGCCCCGGCCGGCGGCGAGGCGGCGGCGCGGACGCCCCTTCTGCGCCGGATGTCCGCCCGACCATACTGTGCCCATGCGGAACGGGCCGGCAGCGGGGCGCACCCTCGTCGCGCCCGGTGAGGCGCTGCGCGCGACGGGCGCCCGCGTCACGGTCCGGGGCCGTCTGATGACCGCCGTCGTGGTGCTGACCACCGCCGCGATGGTCGCCGCCGGGCTCACCGGGCTCGCGCTGCAGCTGCGGGCCACCGACGCGCGCATCGACGACGCCCTGGCGCGCGCGGTGAGCGCGCTGCGCACCAGCCAGACGGAGGGCGAGGCCCAGCCCGACGGGTCCCGCGTGCCGTGGACGTCGGTGCGGTCGCTGCTGCGTGACGCGGTCGAGGCACGCGTGCCCGCGGAGCACGAGGGCATGCTGTCGATGGTCGACGGCACGTTCCACCTGCGGCCCGCGGACGAGACGCGCGCGATCCGTCTGGACACCGACGAGGAGCTGCTGGCGTGGCTCGGCGGGCTGTCCCCCGACGACCCGCTGTCGGAGTCGCCCCGGACGGTGCGGACGTCGGTGACGGAGTACCGGCTGGTCGCCGTGCCGGTCGCGCTCGACGCCGACCCGGGGGTCGCGGGGACCTTCGTCGTCGCCACCGACCGCACCGCGCAGACCGCCGGCGTGTGGCGGATCTTCCTCACCTACTCCGCCGTCGGCCTGGGTGCGCTGGCCGTCACGTCGCTGGTCGCGTGGTTCGTGGTCGGCCGGATGCTGCGGCCCGTGCGCGTCCTGCGGGACACCGTGCGCCGGGTGACCGGCTCGGACCTGTCCGAGCGCATCGAGGTCACGGGCAAGGACGACCTGGCGGACCTCGCCTCGTCGGTGAACTCGATGCTGCAGCGCCTGGAGCGCGCCTTCGGCTCCCAGCGCGAGCTGCTCGACGACGTGGGCCACGAGCTGCGCACCCCCCTGACGATCGTGCGCGGCCACCTGGAGCTGCTCGACCCGGCGGACGAGGCGGACGTCCGGGCGACCCAGTCGCTCGCGCTCGACGAGCTCGACCGCATGCAGCGGCTCGTCGACGACCTGGTGACCCTCGCGACGGCCGACCGGCCCGACTTCGTGCGCCGCGCACCGGTGGACGTCGGGCGCCTGACCGACGACGTGCTGGAGAAGGCCCGCGGGCTGGGCGAGCGGCGCTTCGTGGTCGTCGCCCGGGCCGACGTGGTCGTCGACCTCGACGCGCAGCGCATCACCCAGGCGTGGCTGCAGCTGCTGGCCAACGCGGTCCGGTTCTCGGCACCGGGGTCGGTCGTGCGCCTGGGCAGCGAGGTCGCCGACGGCCACCTGCTCGTCTGGGTCCGTGACGAGGGCCCCGGCGTGCCGCCCGCCGAGGAGGCCCGCATCTTCGAGCGCTTCCACCGGGGCCAGGCCGACCGCGTGCAGCACGGGGCCGGGCTGGGGCTGCCGATCGTGGCGGCGATCGCCGTCGCCCACGGTGGCCGCGTGGTCCTGGAGCACCCTCCCCCCGGCGCCGGCCCCGGCGTCGGGTTCGTCCTCGACCTGCCCGCCGTCGGCCTCGTCGACGGCGGGTCCGAGTCCTTCGAGCTCGTGGAGCCGCACCGATGACGCACATCCTGATCGCCGAGGACGAGGAGCGCATCGCCGCCTTCGTCGCCAAGGGCCTGCGCGCCCACGGGTACGAGGCGACGGCCGTCCAGACCGGGCAGGCCGCCCTCGAGCAGGTGGAGGCCGGCGGCGTGGACCTGCTGGTCCTGGACCTGGGCCTGGGAGACATGGACGGGTTCGACGTCCTGCGGCTCCTGCGCGCCGAGGGCCACGGCCTGCCGGTCGTCGTCCTGACGGCCCGCTCGTCCGTCACCGACACGGTCACCGGCCTGGAGTCGGGGGCGGACGACTACATGGCCAAGCCCTTCCGGTTCGAGGAGCTGCTCGCCCGGGTCCGGCTGCGGCTGCGCAGCCAGCCGACCGCACCCGCACGGGGCAACGTCCTGACGCACGGGAGGCTGCAGCTCGACCTGCGCACCCGCCGGATGCGCGTCGGCGACACCGAGGTCGACCTCTCGGCGCGGGAGTTCGCGCTCGCCGAGACGTTCATGCGCAACCCGGGTGACGTCCTGACCCGCGAGCGCCTGCTGGCGGACGTCTGGGGCTACGACTTCGACCCCGGCTCGAACGTCGTCGACGTCTACGTGCGGTACCTGCGGCGCAAGCTCGGCGCGGAGCACTTCGACACGATCCGCGGGGTCGGGTACCGGCTGGTCGACGCATCGGCGTGAGGGCGGGCCGGCGCGCCCTCCCGGTCGTCCTGCTGGCAGACTGACGGTGATGCGCGACCTGAGCCTGCTGCCGAAGGCACACCTGCACCTGCACTTCACGGGGTCGATGCGCGTCGAGACGCTGGGTGAGCTCGCGGAGCTCCACCGGATCCGGCTCCCCCACGCCCTGCTCGACGCGGACCCGCTGGTGGTGCCGGCGGACGAGCGCGGCTGGTTCCGCTTCCAGCGCATGTACGACGCGGCCCGCGCGTGCGTCCGGACCGAGGCGGACATGCGCCGCATCGTCGCCGAGGCCGCCGCCGACGACGCCGCCGAGGGGTCGGGGCGCCTCGAGATCCAGGTCGACCCCACGTCGTACGCGCCGTTCGTCGGAGGGATCACCCCGGCGCTGGAGATCGTCCTGGACGAGGCGCGTGCCGCGCAGGCCACCACCGGCGTCGAGGTCGGTGTGGTGGTCGCGGCCTCCCGGATGCGGCACCCGCTGGAGGCACGCACCCTGGCGCGGCTCGCCGCCCGGCACGCGGGCGACGGCGCCGGCGGGGTCGTCGGGTTCGGCCTGTCCAACGACGAGCGGCGCGGGGCGACGGACCAGTTCGCGCCAGCGTTCGCCATCGCGCACCGCGCCGGGCTGCGGTCCGTGCCGCACGGCGGCGAGCTGCTGGGGCCCGCCCACGTCGAGGAGGTCCTCGACCACCTGCGGCCCGACCGGCTGGGGCACGGGGTGCGCAGCGCCGAGGACCCCCGCGTGCTGCAGCGCGTGGTCGAGGAGGAGGTCGCGCTCGAGGTGTGCCCCGCGTCGAACGTGTCGCTGGGGGTGTACCCCACGGCCAGGGACGTCCCCCTGCGGACGCTGGTCGACGCCGGCGCCCGCGTCGCGCTGGGCGCCGACGACCCGCTGCTCTTCCGGTCGCGCCTGACCGACCAGTACCGCATCGCGCGCGAGGAGCACGGGTTCGACGACGCCGCCCTGGCGGACCTGGCGCGCGCGTCGATCAGGGCCAGCACCGCCTCCCCGCAGACGCGCGCCCGGCTGCTGGCCGGCGTCGACGCCTGGCTCGCGGCGGAGCCGACGGAGGGCTGACGCGGGCGGCGGAGCCCGGTGCGCGCACCGGACCCCGCCGCCGTCAGCGCGTCACGTGCACGTCACGACGTGCGCGGCGTGCCCCCGGGCACCGGCGGCACCACGGGCGGCAGCGCCCGCTGCGGCTGCGCGCTGCGCGCCTGCGGCTGGTCGACGAACGGCTGGACGTCGCCCACGCACTGCGCGCCCTCGGCGGGCAGCTCCCCGGCGAGCAGGTACCGGTCGACCGCGCCGGTGGCGCACTCCGAGGTGCCGTACGCCGTGTGGCCCCAGCTGTCGGACGACAGCAGCCGGCTGCTCGGCAGGACGTCCGCCGCGGCGACCGCTCCCTCGTACGCCGTCGCCGGGTCCCACAGGTTGCCGACGACGAGCACGGGCGCGGCGGTGCGGGCGTCGAACGGCCCGGTCCACGCGTCCTCGTCGCGCGCCGTCCACGCCTTCTGCGCGCACTGCGGCGACTGCCACGTCCACAGCGGCCCGAACCCGGGCGCCACCTGGTCCTGCCGTGCTGACGCGGCGACCCAGTCCTGCGGCCGCCGGGGGTTGACCGAGTCGGTGCACAGGACCGCCGAGAACGCCTCGGTGCCGTTGTAGTACGGGAACGCGAAGCCGAGCCCGGACGCCCGCTCGGTGCGGGTCTGCGTCCGCTCGGCCGCGGCCTGCTGCTCGGCGCGCTGGTAGCCGATCAGCGCGGTGAGCGCCTCGGCGCGCAGCTCGGCGTTCTCCGGCGTCTCGGGCTGCAGCAGCCAGTGCAGCGCCCACGTGAGCGTGTCGACCTGCGTGTAGCCCTGCGGCGAGTAGAGCGAGCTGAGGACCGCACTGACGAGCACGGGCCAGTCGACCGTCACGATCAGCTCGTCCGTCTCCGGGTCGCGCAGCTCCACCGGGGTGGCACGCAGCCCGGTGGCGACGGAGTCCCAGACCTCGCGCGGGTCACCGATGCCGGCGGTACGGCACAGGTCCGGACCCGCCTCGGCGCACCGGTCGAGGACCTCCTGGGTCGCGCGCCAGGCCGCCGTCCCGGAGCCGAGCCGCTCCGTCACGGGGATCCCCGCGGTCGTGCGGGTCCCGGCCCAGGCCAGGGGGTCGAGCACGCCGTCGATCGCGACCGCCCGCACCCGGTCGGGGAACATGGTGGCGTAGACCTGGCCGAGGTAGCTGCCGTACGAGAAGCCGAGGAACGACAGCGTGTCGTCGCCGACGGCGCGCCGGACCACGTCCATGTCCCGCGCGACCTGCGCGGTGGACATCGACGCGCTCAGCGGGGCGCCGGTGGTGGAGCACGCCTCACCCAGCCGCTGCGCGGAGCCGACGAACGCCGCGGTCTGCGCCTCGCCCTGCGGGTAGGGCACGAACATCCCGGACAGCGCGGCGTCCTGCTCGCCCACGTTGCGGAAGCAGCGCACGTTGGACGAGTAGTTCGTGCCGCGCGGGTCGAGACCCACGACGTCGAACCGGGCGAGCACGTCGGCTGACAGGAACTGCGGTGCGAACGCCGCCATCTCGACGCCCGAGCCGCCGGGGCCGCCCGGGTTGACGAACAGCGAGCCGATCCGCTGCGCCGGGTCCGTGGCGCGGACCCGCAGCAGCGCGACCTCGGTGGTGCCGCGGCGCGGCTGGTCGTAGTCGAGCGGGAGCTCGACGGTGCCGCACTCGGTGCCCGGCCCGAAGAGGGACGAGCAGTCGTACCAGCCGGGGTCCGGCGTGGGCACGCGGTCGACCCGCGCCGCCTCGGCGCGGCTGGTGCGGTCGTGGCCACCTGCGCCGGGACGCCCGTGGGCGGCCGCGCCGGTGGCGGTGACGGTGGCGACGGAGGCCGCCAGGCAGGCCGTGGCCGCCGCGATCGCGACGGCACGGCGGAGCGGTGCTCTTCTCATGTGATCCCCCTGGATCGCGCCCGCCGGAGCCCCTGCGCACCGGCCGTCGACGCACTGCCACCCTCCCGAGCCCGCGCGGGGGTGGGCAACGGCCCGCAGGACGATCCGCGACCAGCCCGGGGACGGTTGGCGGACGGGGACCCAGCCGCTACTGTCCGCGCGCGAGCGAGGTCAGAGCGACACGCCGACCAGCACCGGCTCGGGCTCCAGGACCACGCCGAACCGGTCGCGCACACCGTCGCGCACGGCCCGCGCCAGGGCGACCACGTCGTCCGCCCGCGCACCGCCCCGGTTGGTCAGGGCCAGCGCGTGCTTCCCCGACAGCGTCGCCGGGCCCGGTGCGCCGTACCCGCGCGCGAAGCCCGCGTGCTCGATGAGCCAGGCGGCGCTGGTCTTGACCGCACCGTCCGGCATCGGCCAGCGCGGGGCGTCGGCCGGCAGGGCGTCGGCGTCCGGCAGCACGGGGTTGGTGAAGAACGAGCCCGCGCTCCACGTGTCGTGGTCGGCCGGGTCGAGCACCATGCCCTTGCGGGCCCGCAGCGCCAGGACGGCCGTGCGGACGTCACCGAGCGGCGCGCGCTCACCGACGGTCACGTCGAGCGCGCGGGCCAGCTCCGGGTACGCGACGGGGGCGGAGAGCGACCCCTCCTTCATCTGGAGGGTCACGTCCAGCACCACGTACCGGGGGGTCGGGCCCCACGGCGCCGCGGGGTCGGCGGGGTCGGGGCGCAGGGACCGCTTGAGCACGGACGTGCGGTACCCGAAGCCGAGCGACACGAACGGCAGCGTGCGCACCCGGGCGCGTCCGCGGTCCCAGACGCGCACCTGCGCGACGGTCTGCGCGACCTCCTGGCCGTACGCCCCGACGTTCTGCACGGGCGTCGCGCCGGTCGACCCGGGGATGCCCGACAGCGCCTCGATCCCGACCAGCCCGTGCGCGACGGCGTACGCGACGAGGTCGTCCCAGACCGTGCCGGCCGGGACGGTCAACGTGACACCGCCGCAGGCCGACGCGTCCGGCACCTCGACACCGCCACGCACGTCACGCACGACGACGCCGTCGAACCCGGCGTCGGAGGCGAGCACGTTGGAGCCACCGCCCAGGACGAGCAGCGGCTCCCCCGCCGCGTCCGCCGCCCGGACGGCCTCGACCAGCTCGGCCTCGGTGGTCGTCTCGACGTACCGCGCGACCGGGCCGCCGACGCGCAGCGTGGTGAGGTCCGCGAGCGCCGGGGTGCCGGTGTGCACCGGGACGTCGAGGCGCGCCGGCTCGGGGGCCGGGCCGGGCAGTGCGCAGGTGTCGAGCTCCACCCGACCAGGCTAGACCGCGCGGCCGTCCGGGACGTCCGGGACGTCCGCGGGGACGCCGTCGGACACGTCGTCGGCGGGTGCGGGGTCACCGCCCGAGGGTGCAGCACCACCGGCCGGCGGGCGCGCGGCACCGGTGACGACGAGCCCGAGCACGACGGGCACGAGGATCGCGAGCAGCGCCTGCCGGTAGCCGACGTGCTCGGCGAGCAGCCCCAGCAGGGGCGGGCCGGCCAGGAACGCGGAGTACCCGATGGTCGAGACGACGGCGACGCGCTGGGCGGCGCGCAGCGGGTCGTCGGCCGCCGCGCTCATGCCCACCGGGAAGCCCAGCGCGGCACCCATGCCCCACACCACCACGCCGACGAGCGCCAGCCAGAGCTGGTCCGCCAGGCCGAACACCAGGAGCCCGGCGGCCGCCAGGACCGCGCACAGGCGCAGCACCGTGACGCGCCCGTACCGGTCGATCAGCGGCGTGCCGAACATCCGCATCGCGGTCATCGCCGTGACGAACAGGCCGAACCCCACGGCACCGGTGGAGTGCGCCGTGCCGAACCCGTCGACCACGGCCAGGCTGACCCAGTCGTTCGCCGCGCCCTCGGTGAGCGCGGCGGCGAGCACCACCAGGCCGAGCAGCAGCGTGCGCGGCTCCAGCCACGCCCCCACCGCGGCCCGCGCACCGCGCGGGGCACCGGCGGCCCCGTCCGCACCGGCGTCCTCGGGTCCCGTCGGACCCGGCAGGAACGCGCGCACCGCGAAGGCCGTGGCCACGGTGGTCAGCGTGACGACGACCGGCAGGTGGACCTGCACGGGCAGGTGCACGGCGGCCGCGCCCGCGGCGAGCCCCGCCGCGCCCATGGTGCCGAACGAGAAGCCCGCGTGGTACCGCGGCATGACCGTGCGCCCCAGCCGCTGCTCGACGACCGCGCCCTCGAGGTTCATCGCGGCGTCCCACACGCCGGCCCCGATCCCGACGAGCACGAGCCCGGCGCCGACGACGACGACCTGGTCCACGGCGACCCCGAGCGTCGCGACGCCGTAGCCCGCCGCGTTGACGACCGCGAAGCCGAGGACCGTGCGCCGGGCGCCGAGCCGCTCGACCACGAGGCCGGACAGCGGCAGCGAGACCAGCGAGCCGAGCGCACCGACGAGCAGCAGCACGCCCATGCGCTCGGGCGTCAGGCCGAGCGCGTCGCGCACCGCCGGGAGACGGGCGGCCCAGGAGGCGAAGTTGACGCCCGAGAGCAGGAAGACGGTGAACACGGCGGCCGACGCGAGGCGGACCTCCCGCGGCGCCGGTGCGCTCCGGACCTCGTCCACGCGGCTCATCGTGCTCCTCCTCGCAACGTGCGCCGGTCGGTCGCGCGCCGCGGGCGCGCACCGAGGCGGGACGTGGGGCGCGGCCGGCGCGCGCGCAGCAGGCCGCGCACGTGAGCGC
>JAEWEJ010000015.1 GCA_023389455.1 Actinomycetes bacterium
GGCCTGCTGGGCGCCGCGGTGGCGGCCGTCGTCGTGCTCGCCGCGGCGGTCGCGCAGAGCCTCGGCGTGCCGCGGCGTCGCACGGCGGTGGTCGGCGACGTGCTGCTCGTGGCGGCCCCCGTCGTCGCCGTCCTCGTCGTGCTCGGCGGACGGACCCCCGCGACCCTGCCGACGCCGTCGTGGTTCGTCGTGGCGGGGGCGGCGGTCCTGGCCGCCGCGCTCGCGGTCGTGGTGGACCGGCGTCTGGGCGACCTGCCGGGACGGTCGCTGCGCGAGGGCGGTTCCGTCGCCACGCAGGCGGTCGGCGCGGTCGTCTCGCTCGACTCGCGCGAGCTGGGTCGGGCGCTGTCCAGCGGCGCCGCCGCGACGACCAGGCGCTGGGTGTCACGGCTGCGCACGGCACGTGGGCCCGCCACCGCCCTGGTCACCGCCGACCTCGTCGTGCTGCGCCGCTCGCTGCGGCACGTCGTGCAGATCGTCGTCGCGGCGGGCCTGCCGCTGCTGGCGACCGTGGTGCCGCAGCTCGCGAGCCCGGTCGGTGTGCTCGTGGCCGTGCTGCTCGGCGGCGCGATGGCGGCGAGCGCGAGCGCGGAGGGTGCGCGCTGGGCCGAGATGGCCCCGATCCTCGACCGCCTGCTGCCGCTCGGGGACCGCACCGTGCGCCGGCTGCGCATGGTCGTGCCCGGGATCGTCATGCTCGCGTGGTCGTTCGTCGCCCTCGCTGCCGTCGGGCGCTGGACCGGGGGCACGACGGACTGGCTGGTGCTCGCGGTCGCGTCCGCGCCGGTGTGGGCCGCAGCCGCCGTGCGCGCCGCCTACCGTCCGGCGCCGCGGTGGGACAAGCCGCTGATCGCGACGCCGGCGGGTGCGCTGCCGTCGGGGGTGCTGCAGGTCATCGCCCGGGGCCCCGACCTGGTCGCGTTCTGCCTGCTGCCGCTGTGGATCGCGATCGGCCTGACCACCGTGACGACCGTCATGGTGAGCGCTCAGGTCGCGCTGTCGGCGATCGCCGTCGCGATCGCGTCGTCGACGGCGGAGAAGGGCTGGATGGAGCGCATGCTCGAGGAGCAGGACCAGCGCAAGGGCGGTGCGGCGTGACCCGGGTCGTGGCGGGCAGCGCGGGCGGTCGCACGCTGGCCGTGCCGCCGTCGGGCACGCGGCCCACGAGCGAGCGGGTCCGCGAGGCGCTGTTCTCGCGGCTCGAGCACCTCGGTGCCGTCGACGGCTCCCGGGTCCTCGACCTGTACGCCGGGTCCGGGGCGCTCGGGCTCGAGGCGGCGAGCCGGGGTGCCGGGCACGTGGTCCTGGTGGACGCGGCCCGGGCCGCCGCGGACGTGTGCCGCCGCAACGTCCGCTCGCTGGGCATGACGGACCGGGTCGACGTCGTGGCGGACCGTGCGGACCGGTACCTCGCGCGCCTGGCCGCCGGCGACGCGTCCGACCTGTTCGACCTGGTGCTGCTCGACCCGCCCTACGACCTGGCCGACGAGGCGCTCGCGGCAGCGGTCGAGGGTGTCGCGCGCTGCGTCGCGCCGGGTGGGGTGGTCGTCGTCGAGCGCTCGACGCGCGCCGCCGCGCCGGCGTGGCCGCACCCCCTGGTGGCGCTCGACGACCGGAAGTACGGCGAGACGCGGGTGTGGTTCGGGGAGCGCCCCGCCTGACGCCGGGGGCACGCCGCCACCGTCCCGCGCCACTCGACGGCGACGGTCACCACCGCGATGTCGTCCCGCGCGTCGCCGTGCTGGTGCGTCGGGACGTCGGCCAGGATCACGTCGGTCACGTCGGTCACGTCGGTCACGTCGGCCGCGGGGCCGCGGTGCTGGTCGACGAGGGCCTCGACGCGCGCGGTGCCGGAGAGCTCCCCACGCCGGCGCCGTCCCTCGGTGACGCCGTCGGTGAACGGCACGAGCGCGTCGCCGGGGCCGAGCGGGACGTCGTCGCGTGGGGACCGGGTGGCGCGATCCTGCGCACGCGTGGCCGGACCGGCTCTCGCGCGGCACGGCGCGGTCCACCAGCATCGAGTCATGACCTCCCCGTCCGCCGCACCGACCGCAGACCTGGCCGCCCTCCTCGACGACGGGGGGCTCGTGCTGCCCGCCGGTGACGTCCCCCGTGCCGCCCTCGCGCTGGCCCGGGACCTGGAGCCCGACCACCTGCTGCACCACAGCGTGCGCAGCTGGGTCTACGCCCGGGTCGCGGCCGGCGCGCGCGGGTGGCGCGTCACGACGGACTTCGACGACACGGCGCTGTTCGTCGCGTGCGTCCTGCACGACACGGGGCTGCACGCCCCGGCGCGCGGCGACCGGCGCTTCGAGGTGGAGGGAGCGGACCTGGCGCGGTCGTTCGCGCTCGCGCAGGGCCTCCCGCGCGCGACGGCGGACACGGTCTGGGACGCCGTCGCTCTCCACACCTCGGTCGGGATCGCCGAGCACAAGCAGGCCGAGGTGGCGCTCGCACGCGCCGGGATCGCCATGGACTTCGGCCTGGACGCGCACAGCGTCCCGGACGACCTGGCCGCCGCCGTGGACGTCGAGCTGCCGCGGCTGGGGCTGACGCCGCGCCTCGTCGACGCGATCGTCGCCGACGCGGCCGGCAGCGAGGGGCGGGCACCGGCGCCGAGCCTGGCGTGGCTGCTCGTGCAGGAGCGACGCGAACCGCCGCACGTCACGGGGATGGAGCGCCGCGCGGCGGCCTCCCGCTGGGGCCTCTGACGTCGCCCGACGGGCTCAGCGCGGCGCGGACGCGTAGGTGTGGCCCGCGGCGCGCAGCCGCTCCACGAGCACGTCCCCGAGCCCGGCCGCGGGGGTGAGCGAGCCCGCGCGGTCGGGGAGACGGACGTCGTCGGACGCGAGGGCGAGCGCCGTCTCGCCGAGCATCACGGCCGTCGCCGTGTAGCCCGGGTCCCCGTCGCCGGACGCGACCGCCCGGTAGGCCCGTCCGTCGGTCGTCACCGCGTGCACGTCCATGCGGAACCAGCCCGCGGCGCGGGTGGCCTCGTCCGGGCCCGTGCCCGGGGCCGGCAGCAGGCGGTCCAGCAGCGCGCGCGTGGGC
>JAEWEJ010000085.1 GCA_023389455.1 Actinomycetes bacterium
CCGCAGGTCAGCCTACCCGTGGGCCGCCGACGGGGGACGAGGGCGAGCCGCAGGGGCGCGGCGCGCTGCACGACGGCGGCGTCCGGAACCCCCTGCCGGGTGCCCGCCGGAGGGTGGACGCTCGTCCGTCTGCGCCCCGCGCGCGGGGCACCGGGGCGTCGCGCGGCGCCCTGACCAGCGGCCTGACCAGCGGCGACGCCGCGCAGGCCGCGGAATCCGCAGGAGGGGGACGTGATACCATACACGTCTGCGAAAGGGGACACCGACAGATGACTTTCACTGTTGGGGAGACCGTCGTCTACCCGCACCACGGTGCAGCCAAGATCGAAGAGATCAAGAGCCGGACCATCCGTGGCGAGGAGAAGATCTACCTCAAGCTCAAGGTCGCGCACGGTGACCTGACCATCGAGGTTCCGGCGGAGAACGTCGATCTCGTGGGTGTCCGCGACGTCGTCGGCCAGGAAGGGCTCGACCGCGTGTTCGAGGTGCTGCGCGCCCCGTACACCGAGGAGCCGACCAACTGGTCGCGTCGGTACAAGGCCAACCTCGAGAAGCTGCAGTCGGGCGACGTCATCAAGGTGGCGGAGGTCGTGCGTGACCTCTCGCGCCGCGACGCCGACCGCGGCCTGTCCGCCGGCGAGAAGCGGATGCTCGCCAAGGCCCGTCAGATCCTCGTCTCGGAGCTGGCCCTGGCCGAGAAGACCGAGGAGGACAAGGCCGAGGCCATCCTCGACGAGGTCCTCGCCTCCTGAACGACAACGCACGACGGTCCGGACGCAGCGCGTCCGGACCGTCTGCTGTGTCGCCAGGACCGCGTGGACGACGAACAGGGCACGATGCGCACATGACGATCGCCGCCGTCCTGACCGCCGCGGGCAGCGGGTCGCGCCTGGGACACGAGCTGCCCAAGGCGGTCGTGCCCGTCGCCGGGGACCCGCTGGTGGTGCACGCCGCCCGCGCGCTGCTGGCCGCGCGCTGCGCGGACGGCGCCGCCGTCGCCCAGCTCGTCGTGACGGCCCCGGCGGCCCACCTCGACGAGGTGGCAGAGCTGCTCGGGCCGGTCGTCGACGAGGCCGCCGCGGAGGTGCGGCTCGACGTGGTCGGCGGGGGCCGGACGCGTCAGGAGTCCGTGGCCGCGGGGCTGGCCGAGCTCGTCGACGACGTCGACGTGGTGCTCGTGCACGACGCCGCCCGGCCCTTCGCGCCGCCCGGGCTGGTGGCGCGCGTCGTGGACGCCGTGCGGGCCGGGCACGTGGCCGTGGTGCCTGGTCTGCCCGTGGTCGACACGGTCAAGCGCGTCGGCGAGGGCGACGGCACGGGGCGTCCTGTGCTCGAGACCGTCCCGCGCGCCGACCTGGTCGCGGTCCAGACGCCCCAGGGCTTCGCCCGTGACGTGCTCGAGCGCGCGCACGCCGTCGGGTCGGGCCGCGGCGCGCACGAGAGCACCGCCGCCTCCGACGACGCCGGCCTGGTCGAGTCGACCGGCGTCGCCGTGTGGGTGGTGCCCGGTGACGAGCGCGCCGCGAAGGTGACGACGGCCCGCGACCTGCTGGTCGCCCAGGCCCTGACGACGGGAGCACCCGCGTGAACCTGCGGACCGGCATCGGCATCGACGTGCACGCCTACGACCCGGACCCGGCGCCCGACGCCGTGCTGCACCTGGCCGGTCTCGAGTGGCCGGGGGAGCGTCCCCTGGCCGGGCACTCCGACGCGGACGTCGCGGCGCACGCCGCCGCCGACGCGCTGCTGTCCGCCGCCGGGCTGGGTGACCTCGGCCAGCAGTTCGGCACCTCGGACCCGCGGTGGGCCGGTGCCTCGGGCGCGGCGCTGCTCGCCGAGGCCGCGCGCCGCGTGCGCGCCGCCGGCTTCACCATCGGCAACGTGGCCGTCCAGGTGGTGGGGAACCGGCCCAAGCTCGGCCCCCGCCGCATCGAGGCGCAGGCGGTGCTGTCGATGGCCTGCGGGGCCGTGGTGACGGTGAGCGCCACCACCACCGACGGCCTGGGGCTGACGGGCCGGGGCGAGGGGGTCGCCGCCATCGCGACCGCGCTCGTCACCCTCGACGTCGCGTGACGCGTCCGCGCGGGCGCCCCGTTCAGGATGTGGGAACGCTGCCACCCGCGAGGGTGAACCTCGGGCGTGCGGCCTGCGCCTGCGGCGCCGGCGGCCGGGCGCGCGTCGCCATCCGGACGAATCGCCGGTACCGTCCCTCCTCGTGACGGTGCCATCGACGGACAGCGAGCGTGCTCCCGCGCTCGACGCACCCCCGCCGGTGGGCGCGTCCCGGCCGCTCCCGCGCCGGGTGCCGGCCCTGCCCGTGCGGCAACGCAACCGGGTGTCGATCGAGACGCTCGAGGCGACGTTCGCGGGCCTGCAGCAGGTCGACGAGAACGCGCGGCCGGCGGCGCCCGCGGCACCGCCGGCCGACCTCTGGCCACCCGTGACGGGGAGCCAGCCGCACGTCACCGCGTGAGGAGCACGAGCTTCCCGCCGGCGTGACCCTCCTGGCTGCGGCGGTGCGCGCAGGCCGCGTCCTCCAGTGCGAACGTGCCCGTGACGAGCACGTCCAGGGAGCCGTCTGCCGCGAGGGCCGTGAGCTGGCTGCGCGCGGCGTCCCGGACGTCGTCGCCGGGGTCGGCGCCCGGGCCGTGGCCCAGCGCGAGGACGCCCAGCCGTACGGCGCGGTCCAGGGCCACGAGGGTGGCGACGCGTGACCGGTCGGTGACCAGGGCGAGCGACGTCTCCAGCGCCTCGTCGGTCCCCGCGGCGTCGATGGCGACGCTCACCCGGCCCACACCCGGCTCGAGCTCGCGCACGCGCTCCAGCAGGCCGGGCCCGTAGGCGACGGGCTCGGCGCCGAGGCGTCGAAGGCAGTCGTGCCAGCGGGGCGACGCGGTCGCCACCACCCGGGCACCGCGCAGCACCGCCAGCTGCACGGCCGTGCGCCCCACGCCGCCGGACGCCCCGTGGACGAGCACGACGTCCTCGGCGCGCACGGCCGTGGCGTCCACGGCGTGCGCGGCCGCGACCCCCGCTGCGAGCAGCCCGGCGGCCTGCGCGACCCCGAGCCGCTCGGGCCGCCGCACGAGCACCCGCTGCGGCACCGTCACGACGTCCGCGTACCCGCCCGTGACGGGCCAGGCGACGACCTCGTCGCCGGGGGAGTACCACCGCACGCCCGGGCCGACCTCCTCCACGACGCCGGCGACCTCGAGCCCCAGGCGCACCGGCGGGTGCCCGCCCGACCCGAGGGCGTACGACTTCCAGTCCCACGGGTTGACGCCCGCGGCGTGCACCCGGACGCGCACGTCGCCCGGGCCCGGGGGTGGCAGGTCGACCTCGACGACGCGCAGCACCTCCGGCCCTCCGAGCGCGCTCGCGACCACCGCCCGTCCCACGTCCGCCATCCGACCACCCTGACGTCTGGCGCGTCCCCCGACCAGACCATCGGGGTACCCCGTTCGCCTGAACACGCCCTCAGGGCAGCGGCCCCAGGACGTGGTCGACGTACGCGTTGCGGAACGTGCCCGTGGGGTCGACGCGGGCACGGACCCGGTTCGCGTCCGCGAGATGGGGGTACAGCTCGGCGAGGCGCACGTGGTCCAGCCCGTGCAGCTTGCCCCAGTGGGGGCGGCCGTCGACCTGCGCGACGATCCGCTCGACCGCGTCGAAGTACCGGCGGTGCGGCATGCGGTGGTACTGGTGGACGGCCACGTAGCCGGTCGCCCGGCCGTGCGCGGTCGACAGCCACAGGTCGTCGGCGGCGGCGAAGCGGACCTCGGTCGGGAACGGGACGCGCTCGCCGGTGCTGCGCAGCCACGCGTCGACCTCCCGCAGGACGTCGGCGACGTGCTCGCGCGGCACGGCGTACTCCATCTCCCGAAACCGGACGCGGCGTCGTGCGACGAAGACGTCGGCGGAGGAGCCGGTGTACGTGCGGGCGGCCAGCGCACGGCTCGCGACCCGGTTGAGCCGCGGGACGACCGGCGGGTGCGCGGCGGCGATCCGGTTCGTGAGCGTGAACAGGCCGTTGGACAGCACCTCGTCGTCCACCAGGTGGCGCAGCGGCGGCAGCGGCAGGTCGACGTCGTCGCCGACGCGGTTGTTGCGCTTGGTCAGCGCGCGGTCCGTGTGCGGGAACCAGAAGAACTCGAAGTGGTCGTTGTCGTCGACGAGCGCGTCGAGACCGTCGAGCACGTCGCGCACCGCCATCGGCTCCTCGCGCGCGGCGAGCCGGAAGGCGGGCACGACGTCGAGCGTGACGGCGGCGAGCACGCCGGCGGTCCCCAGCCCGAGTCGTGCGAGCTCGAACAGGTCGGGGTCATGGTGCGCCGACACGTCGACGACGTCACCCGTGGCGGTGACGAGGCGGCAGCCGGCCACCTGGGTGGCCAGGCCGCCGAGCCGCGCGCCGGTGCCGTGCGTGCCGGTGCTGATGGCGCCCGCGACGGTCTGGCGGTCGATGTCGCCGAGGTTGCGCATCGCCAGCCCGCGGGCGGCGAGGCCGGCGTTGAGCTCGGCGAGCCGCATGCCGGCGCCCACCGTGACCCGGGCGGTGCCGTCCGGTCGGGGCTCGACGCGCTCGAACGCGGACAGGGCGTCGAGGCGCACCTGGACGCCGTCGGTCACGGCGGCGCCGGTGAACGAGTGGCCGGCGCCGACGGCGCGCAGCCGGTGCCCGGCGGCGGTGGCCGCGCGCACCTCCTGGGCCAGCGCACCCAGGTCCTGCGGGCGAGCCACTCGGTGGGGGGTCGCGCTCTGCGTCCCCGCCCAGTTGCGCCACGTCGGGGCGTCGCGGACGGAGCAACGTCCTGCCATCCCGTCAGCATCCGGCTGGGCGGACGTCCAAGTCAAGTGCGCGAAATCCTTGACTATCGTCACGACTACCGATGAGATGAACCCCGTGAGAGGCGTCGACAGCTGCCGGGGGGGCGTGCTGCTCGGACGTCCGCGAGGAGGAAGCAATGAACCGTCTGCCGGTCGCCGAGCGCCGTGAGCAGCTCATCGAGGCGGCACTGACCGTCGCAAGCCGGGAGGGCATCGACGGCGCCACGGTCAGAGCCGTCGCCGCAGAAGCGGGCGTCTCCCTGGGCGTCGTCCACTACTGCTTCCGTGACAAGGACGAGCTCCTGCGTGCGATGGCGCACACGATCACGGAGCGCAACCTGGCACGTGGCATGGCCGAGATGCCGGAGCGGGCTCCGGCCCGCGACCTCATCCTCGGGGTCCTCGAAGGGCTGTGGGCGAACATCCGAGCCACGCCCGGGCCGCAGCTCCTCACCTACGAGCTCACGACGACGTCGCTGCGGCACCCGGAGCTCAAGCAGGTCGGCATCGACCAGTACGTCGTCAGCTGGGCCGCGGCGGAGCGGTTCCTCGAGGAGGTCGAGCGCGCCGGTGGCATCACCTGGCGGGTGCCGCGCCACCTCGTGGCGCGCGCCATCATCGCGACGATCGACGGGGTGTCGCTGGCGTGGCTCGTCGACGGGGACGAGGACGCCGGGTACCAGGGGCTGCGCATGTTCGCCGAGCACCTCGCGTCGCTGGCCGTGCCGGTCGACGAGGCGCTCCTGCTCGGGGCCACGGACGCCGAGGGGCAGGGGGCCGACGTGGTGCAGGCCGACCTCCACCGGCTCCCGGCGCAGCCGGCCGCGACGGGGGTGTCCGCCCTGGCATGACCGCACCCACGGTACGCCGCGCGGGCCGGCCGCCCGACGTGAACGCACCCCGCGTGCGCACGCTCGGCGAACGGCTCGACGCGGCGACCGCGGGGCTGTCCGCGCCCCTGGTGGTGGTCGACCTGGACGCGCTCGAGGCGAACGCGTCCGACCTGGTGCGACGGGCCGGCGGCACACCGGTCCGGGTCGCCAGCAAGTCGGTGCGCGTACGGCACGTGCTCGAGCAGGTGCTCGCCCGGCCCGGGTTCGCCGGCGTGATGGCCTACGCGCCGTCGGAGGCGCTGTGGCTCGTGCGCCACGGCGTGGACGACGTGCTCCTCGGCTACCCGACGGTGGACGCACGCGCGGTCGACGCCGTCGCGGCCGACCCCGCCGCGGCAGCGGCCGTCACGTTCATGGTCGACGACACCGCGCAGGCGGACCTGCTCGCGGACGCGGCGTCACGGCACGGCCGTGCGCTGCGGGTGTGCATCGACGTCGACGCGTCGCTGCGTGTCGGACGGGGACCGTTCGCCGTGCACCTCGGCGTGCGGCGGTCGCCCGTGCGGTCCCCGGGCGCGAGCGCGGCCCTCGCGGTGGCGCTGGAGCGGACGCGCTCGCTGCAGGTCCGCGGCGTCATGTTCTACGAGGCGCAGGTGGCCGGGCTGCCGGACACCTCGGCCGCCGTGAGGCTCGTCAAGGCCGCGTCGGTGCGTGAGCTGGCACGGCGACGGGCCGACGTCGTCGACGCGGTCGCCGGTGTCCTGGGCCGTCCGCTCGACCTCGTCAACTCCGGCGGGACCGGCTGCGTGGAGGTCAGCGCCGCCGCCCCGGGCGTCACCGAGGTCACGGCCGGGTCGGGGCTCTTCGGCCCCACGCTCTTCGACGGGTACCGCACGTTCCGGCCGCGCCCGGCCGCCTACGTCGGGCTGGACGTCGTGCGCGTCCCCGGGGACGGCTGGGCCACGGTGTTCGGCGGGGGCTACCCCGCGTCCGGCCCGCCCACGGCCAGCCGCCTGCCACGTCCCGTGTGGCCGCCCGGGCTGCGCCTGGCCGCGCGCGAGGGCGCCGGTGAGGTCCAGACGCCGTTGCGGGTGCCCGCGCGCGCGGACCTGCGCGTCGGTGACCGCGTGTGGTTCCGGCACGCGAAGGCCGGCGAGATCATGGAGCGCTTCGCCGAGGTGCACCTGGTGCGCGGTGCGGACCTGCAGACCACCGTGCCGACGTACCGCGGCGAGGGCCTCTGCGCGGGCTGAGCGCACCACCCGCCGCGGGTGTGGGGCACCGGGCCCCCCGCGCCGGTAACCTGGGCCGGTGAACCTGCGGCTGTACGACAGCGGCACCCAGTCGGTGCGCGACTTTGCCCCTCTCGTCGAGGGCGAGGTCGGCATCTACCTGTGCGGTGCCACGGTGCAGGGGCAGCCCCACCTCGGCCACGTGCGCTCGGCCGTCGCGTTCGACGTGCTGGTGCGCTGGCTGCGCCGCAACGGTGTGCGCGTCACGATGGTCCGCAACGTCACCGACATCGACGACAAGGTGCTCGCCAAGGCCGCCGCCGCCGGACGCCCGTGGTGGGCGTGGGCCCTCAGCCACGAGCGGGCGTTCACGGCCGCCTACGACGCGCTGGGCGTGCTGCCCCCGGACTACGAGCCCCGCGCGACCGGCCACGTGCCGGCGATGCTCGAGCTGATGGACCGGCTCGTCGAGCGTGGGCACGCCTACGCCGCAGGCCCGGGCGACGTCTACTTCGACGTGCGCTCGTGGGCCGACTACGGGTCCCTGACCAACCAGCGCGTCGACGACATGACGGACGTGCCGGACGACGCGGGCGCAGGCAAGCGGGACCCGCACGACTTCGCGCTGTGGAAGGCACCCAAGCCGGGGGAGCCGGCCACGGCGTCCTGGGACACGCGGTACGGCCGCGGCCGCCCCGGGTGGCACCTCGAGTGCTCGGCGATGGCCCACCGCTACCTCGGCGAGACGTTCGACATCCACGGCGGCGGCCTCGACCTGCGCTTCCCCCACCACGAGAACGAGCAGGCGCAGTCGCGTGCCGCGGGCTACGGGTTCGCCCGCTACTGGCTGCACAACGGCTGGGTCACCCAGGGCGGCGCCAAGATGAGCAAGTCGCTCGGCAACGGGCTGCTCGTCACGGCCGTGCTCGAGAAGGCGCCCGCCGCCGTGGTGCGGTACGCGCTGACCGCCGTGCAGTACCGCTCCATGCTGGAGTGGACCGACGACACGCTCGCCGAGGCCGCAGCCACGTGGGACCGCCTGGCCGGGTTCGTCCAGCGCGCGTCCGAGCGCGTCGGCGTGGCGACACCCGACGAGGTCGCGCACGTCGAGCTGCCCGCGGCCTTCGTCGCCGCCCTCGACGACGACCTCAACGTCCCCGCCGCGCTCGCGGCGGTCCACGAGACGCTGCGCGCGGGCAACAGCGCGCTCGCAGCGGGCGACGACGACACGGCCCGCACGGCGATGGTCGCGCTGCGCGGCATGCTCGACGTGCTGGGGCTGGACCCCGGCTCGCCGCAGTGGAGCACGACGACGGGGGACGGGCGCACCGCCCAGGCCCTCGACGCGCTCGTGCGAGCCGAGCTCGATGCGCGCGCCGCGGCGCGCGCCGCCCGTGACTGGGCCACGGCCGACGCGATCCGCGACCGGCTGACCACTGCGGGAGTCGTCGTCGAGGACTCCCCGACGGGTGCGCGCTGGACGCTCGCCGCACCCGCACCCCACACCACGGAGGACTGATGGCCGGCAACTCCCAGCGCCGAGGCGCGACCCGCAAGCCGGGATCCAAGAAGGGCGCCCGCGTCGGCACGGGCGGCCACAGCCGCCGCGCGCTCGAGGGCAAGGGCCCGACGCCCAAGGCCGAGGACCGCCCGTACCACGTCGCGCACAAGCGCAAGGTGGCCGCGGAGAAGACCGAGGGGCGCACGGGAACGTCCGGACGGCCCTCCGCCCGCGCGGCGCGCGGCGCGTCGGGCAGCCGCGGCGGCCGGACGAGCTCGACCCACGAGATCGTCTCGGGACGCAACTCGGTCGTCGAGGCGATGCGCGCGGGGATCCCCGTGTCGACCGTCTACCTCGCCTCGCGGCTCGAGGCGGACGACCGCACCCGCGAGATCGTGTCGACCGCGGCCGACGCCGGGTACCCGCTGCTCGAGGTCGGCCGTGCCGAGCTGGACCGCCTCACCGACGGCAGCGTGCACCAGGGCGTCGCGATCCAGGTCCCGCCGTACGAGTACCTCGACCCGGACGACCTGCTCGACACCGCCGAGGCGTCGGGCACCGCCCCGCTCGTCGTGGCGCTCGACGGCATCACGGACCCCCGCAACCTCGGCGCCGTGCTGCGGTCCGCCGGGGCGTTCGGCGCGCACGGCGTGCTCGTCCCCGAGCGGCGCGCCGCCGGGGTGACGGCGTCGGCGTGGAAGGTCTCGGCCGGTGCTGCCGCCCGGGTGCCCGTGGCCCGTGCCACGAACCTCACGCGAGCGCTGCAGGACTACCGGCGTGCCGGCGTCTTCGTCGTCGGCCTGGACGCCGGCGGCGACGTGCCGCTCGCCGAGCTGCCGTTCGCGCGCGACCCGCTCGTGCTGGTCGTCGGCTCCGAGGGCAAGGGGCTCTCGCGCCTCGTGCGCGAGCAGTGCGACGCGATCGTGTCGATCCCGATCGCGTCGGCCGTGGAGTCCCTCAACGCGGGCGTCGCGGCGGGCATCGCCCTGTACGAGGTCGCGCGCCAGCGCGCCTGACCTGACGGTCCCTCGGCCGCGCCGGCGGTCCGTCCGCGGCGTGGCCGGACGGTCGACGGCGTGGCCGGGCGGACCGACGGCGTGGCCGGGCGGACCGACGGCGTGGCCGGACGGTCGACGGCGTGGCCGGACGGTCGACCGTGTGGCCGACGGTCACGGCGTGGCCGCCCGGTCCGGCGTGGACCGTGGGTGCGCGCCCCTGCCGCACCCGGTGGCCGGGGCGTCAGCCGATGAGCTGGTCCGGGTCGTAGTCGTCGTCCGCCGCGACGGGCTCGGGGTCGCCGTCGCGCAGGTCCTCCGGACGGGTGCCGAGGACGGCCTGCTCGTCGGGGCGGTCGGGCAGGATCGTGTGCACGTAGCTCGTGACGACCTCGGGCATCGGGACGTCGCGGTGATGCTGCTGCGACAGGTACCAGCGGTGGTCGAGCAGCTCGTGGTAGATCTGCGCCGGCTCGAGCTTGCCGCGCAGGTCCCGCGGGACGCTGCGGACCGCGGGCTCGAAGATGTCGGTGAGCCAGTCGTGCGCGACGAAGGCCTCGTCGTCGGCCTGGCGGTCGGTCGCGGCACGGAACTCGTCGAGGTCGTTGAGCAGACGCCGCGCCTGGTTCTCCTGGACGTCGAGGCCCGTGAGCCGCATGAGCCGACGGGAGTGGTGCCCGGCGTCGACCACCTTGGGCTGGATGCGCACCGACGTGCCGTCGAGGTCCGTGGTGATGTCGAGCTCGCCGACGTCGAAGCCGAGGTCGTTGAGGCGGTCGACGCGGGCCTGCACGCGCCAGCGCTCCCCGAAGCCGAAGGACTCCGTCTCGGTCAGGGCGCGCCACAGCTCCTCGTACCGGACGACGAGCGCGTCGCCGATGGCGACCGCGTCCTCGGCCTCGTCGAGGAACTCGCCGGCCTGCAGGTCCATGAGCTCACCGATGATGTTGACCCGTGCGACCTCGAGGTCGTACCCGCGCTGCCCCGGGGTCAGCCGGTCGTGCAGGTCCCCGGTCTCGGCGTCGACGAGGTACGCCGCGAAGGTCTCCGCGTCGCGGCGGAACAGCGTGTTGGACAGCGACACGTCGCCCCAGTAGAAGCCCGCGAGGTGCAGACGCACGAGCAGCACGGCCAGGGCGTCGATGAGGCGCGTCGCGGTGTCGGGACGCAGCGACTGGCTGAACAGCGCGCGGTACGGCAGCGAGAACTGCAGGTGCTGCGTGATGAGCACGGCCTCCAGCGGCTCGCCCTCGGGGGAGCGGCGTCCGGTGATGACGCCGACGGGCTCGACGCTCGGGACGTCGAGCTTGCGCAGCTGGCGCAGCAGCTCGTACTCCCGGTACGCGACCGTCTCGCCGATCTCCTTGATGGCGATGACCCGCCCGGACATCCGGGCGAACCGGACGACGTGCCGCGAGATGCCGCGCGGCAGGGCCGCGAGCGTCTCGGCCGGCCACTCCTCGAGGGGGATGTGCCACGGCAGGTCGAGCAACGCCGGATCCGGGTTCGCTGCCGTGATCTGCAGACGCTGCGCCGTCACGCTCATGGCCAGATCCTCTCAGGTGCAGCCGACATCCCACGAACCCCGCGGACATGCACGAGGCGGGCCCGGACGTACCGGACCCGCCTCGTCGTGCTGTGCAGTGCGTCAGGCGATGCGCTCGCCGGAGCCCGCGTGGAACAGGTGCTGCTCGTTCGGGCGGATGCGCACGTAGATGGTGCCGCCCTTCGGCGGGACCTGGCGGGGGTCGACGCGCACGATGATCTGCGCGTCGCCGGCGCCGGAGTGCACCGCGGCGGCCTCGCCGAACTCGTTGGTGAGCGCGCCGTAGACGAAGGCGTCCGAGCCGAGCTCCTCGACGATGTTGACGACGACCGGGAACGAGTCCGGCGTGCCCTGCGGGACGACGTCCAGCGCCTCCGGGCGGAAGCCGACCGTGACGTGGCCCTTGTCGTCCTCGGTGAGGCGGGTGATCGCCTCGCGCGGGAGCGCCAGGCGCGACGAGCCGACCGACGCGGCGCCCTCGAGCACCGGGAACGTGCCGATGTTCATGGCGGGCGAGCCGATGAAGCCGGCGACGAAGACGTTGGCGGGCGTGTCGTACATGTCACGCGGCGTGCCGACCTGCTGGAGGATGCCGTCCTTGAGGACCGCGATGCGGTCACCCATGGTCAGGGCCTCGGTCTGGTCGTGCGTGACGTAGACGGTCGTGACGCCGAGGCGGCGCTGCAGCGACGCGATCTGCGTACGGGTCTGGACACGGAGCTTGGCGTCGAGGTTCGACAGCGGCTCGTCCATGAGGAACACCTGGGGCTGACGCACGATGGCGCGGCCCATGGCGACGCGCTGGCGCTGGCCGCCGGACAGGGCCTTCGGCTTGCGGTCCAGGTACTGGGTGAGGTCGAGGATCTTGGCGGCCTCCTCGACGCGGGAGCGGATCTCCGCCTTCGGGGTGCCGGCGATCTTCAGCGCGAAGCCCATGTTGTCGGCGACCGACATGTGCGGGTACAGCGCGTAGTTCTGGAAGACCATCGCGATGTCGCGGTCCTTGGGCTGCACGTCGGTGACGTCGCGGTCACCGATGAGGATGCGCCCGGCGTTGACGTCCTCGAGACCCGCGAGCATGCGCAGGGAGGTCGACTTGCCGCAGCCCGAGGGGCCGACGAGGACGAGGAACTCGCCGTCCTCGATGTGGAGGTTGAGCGCGTCCACCGCGGGGCGCTC
>JAEWEJ010000120.1 GCA_023389455.1 Actinomycetes bacterium
ACGCGGCGGTGCGCGCCGGGAGCCCGTCGGGGGCCCTCGCACGGGTCCACGTGCTGGCGGTCGAGGCGCTGGTCACACGGTGGCGCGGGCAGGGGCCGGTCCACCTGCCCGGCGGCCGGGTCGCGGCCCGCTCGTGTGGCAGGCTCTACCTGGGCCTGCCGATCGCGGCGGACGACGCGCAGGACGCCCGCCCGCCCGCGCGGCGCGGTGGCGGCCCGCGGCCCCAGGAGCAGGACGACGACCGGGAGTGAGCGGTGGACGCGGCGGACATGGGTGACGACCTCGAGCGGGTGCTGCTGAGCGAGGAGCAGCTCCACGGGCGGCTCGACGAGATGGCGGCGCAGATCGACGCCGACTACGCCGGCGAGAAGCTGCTGCTGGTGGGCGTGCTGAAGGGCGCCGTCATGGTGATGGCGGACCTGGCGCGCCGCCTGCACGGCAACGTCGAGATGGACTGGATGGCCGTCTCCTCCTACGGGTCCGGCACCAAGTCCTCGGGCGTCGTGCGGATCCTCAAGGACCTCGACACGGACCTCATCGGCCGTCACGTCCTGATCGTCGAGGACATCATCGACTCCGGCCTGACGCTGTCGTGGCTGCTGTCGAACCTGCGGTCGCGCGGCCCGGCGTCGGTCGAGATCGCGACGATGCTGCGCAAGCCCGAGGCGGCGAAGGTCGAGGTGCCGGTGAAGTACGTGGGCTTCGACATCCCGACGGAGTTCGTGGTCGGCTACGGCCTGGACTACGCCGAGCGCTACCGCAACCTGCCGTTCGTCGGCACGCTGGCGCCGCACGTCTACCAGGGCTGAGCCCCCGGCGCCCCCGGTCGGGGCGCCGACGGTGTCGCCTGTGCCCTGGGCGAACAGCCAGGGGACCGGACAGGTCCACCGTGTACTTTCAAGGGCAGTGTCCCTGCGAGCGGAGGATGAGGGGCCACGCCCCGATCGCCCATGAACGTCAAGCGTCTCTTCCGCGGCCCCTTCATCTGGGTCGCCCTGGCCGTCGTCATCCTGCTCACCGCCTTCGGCATGCTGCAGGTGCCCGCGTCGCAGCAGATCGACACGTCCGTCGGGCTGCAGCTCCTCGAGGACGGCAAGGTCGACCAGGCTTTGGTGACCGAGGGCACGCAGCGCGTCGACCTCACCCTCACCGAGGCCTACGACCCGGACCCCGACGAGGACGGTGACCTCGGCAAGCAGGTCTACTTCTTCTACGTCACGCCGCAGGGCGAGCAGGTGGTCGAGGCGATCACCGCGGCCGACCCGCCGAACGGCTTCACCTCGAAGGTCCCGCAGCCGTCGTGGTGGGGCAGCCTGCTGACGCTGGTGCTGCCGTTCATCATCATCCTGGGCCTGTTCTGGTTCCTCATGTCGAACATGCAGGGCGGCGGCTCGCGCGTCATGAGCTTCGGCAAGTCCAAGGCCAAGCTGGTGAGCAAGGAGTCGCCGAAGGTCACGTTCGCCGACGTGGCCGGCGTGGACGAGGCGGTGGAGGAGCTCCAGGAGATCAAGGAGTTCCTGGCCGAGCCGGCCAAGTTCCAGGCCGTCGGCGCCAAGATCCCCAAGGGCGTGCTGCTGTACGGCCCGCCCGGGACCGGCAAGACGCTGCTCGCCCGCGCCGTCGCGGGTGAGGCGGGCGTGCCGTTCTACTCCATCTCCGGCTCGGACTTCGTCGAGATGTTCGTCGGCGTCGGCGCCAGCCGCGTGCGCGACCTGTTCCAGCAGGCCAAGGAGAACAGCCCGGCGATCATCTTCGTCGACGAGATCGACGCGGTCGGGCGTCACCGCGGCGCCGGCCTGGGCGGCGGGCACGACGAGCGCGAGCAGACGCTCAACCAGATGCTCGTCGAGATGGACGGGTTCGACGTCAAGACGAACGTCATCCTCATCGCGGCCACGAACCGGCCCGACATCCTCGACCCCGCGCTGCTGCGTCCCGGCCGGTTCGACCGCCAGGTCGCCGTCGAGCCGCCGGACCTCAAGGGCCGCGAGCACATCCTGCAGGTGCACTCCCAGGGCAAGCCGATGGCGCCCGGCGTCGACCTCGCGGTCGTCGCCCGCCGCACCCCCGGGTTCAGCGGCGCCGACCTGGCGAACGTGCTCAACGAGGCGGCGCTGCTCACGGCCCGCCGGGGCGCGCAGGTCATCGACGACGAGGCGCTGGACGAGGCGATCGACCGCGTCATCGCCGGTCCGCAGAAGCGCACGCGCGTCATGAACGTCAAGGAGCTGAAGATCACGGCGTACCACGAGGGCGGGCACGCCCTGGTGGCGTCCGCGCTGCGGTACACCGACCCGGTGACCAAGGTGACGATCCTGCCGCGCGGTCGTGCGCTGGGGTACACGATGGTCATGCCGCTGGAGGACAAGTACTCCACGACGCGCAACGAGCTGCTCGACCAGCTGGCGTACGCGATGGGTGGCCGGGTCGCCGAGGAGCTGGTGTTCCACGACCCGACGACCGGTGCGAGCAACGACATCGAGAAGGCCACCTCGACGGCCCGCAAGATGGTCACGCAGTTCGGCATGAGCGCGCGGCTCGGCGCGATCAAGCTGGGCCAGGAGTCCTCCGAGGTCTTCCTGGGCCGGGACGTCGGCCACCAGCGCGACTACTCCGAGGAGGTCGCGGGCGCGATCGACGACGAGGTGCGGGCGCTGATCGAGCGGGCGCACGACGAGGCGCGCGACATCCTCGTCGAGTACCGCGACGTGCTCGACGCCCTGGTGCTGGAGCTCCTGGAGAAGGAGACCCTCAACCAGGAGCAGCTCGCCACGATCTTCGCGCCGATCGTCAAGCGCCCGCCCCGCGAGGTGTGGCTCTCGGGTGACGCGCGCGAGGTCTCGGACCGCGGGCCGGTCATGACCCCGGCCGAGAAGGCGGCGCTCAACGGGCATTCCGTGGTGCCGCAGGACGAGGCCGCGGCGGCGCACGCCGAGCACCCCGCGGACGCGGTCGTCGAGCTGCCCCCGCAGGGCACGCCGGACACGGACGGGCCGCGCTGACGTGACGCAGGCGACCCCGTCCGCCGGGCCCGACGTCCCGTCCCAGACCCCGCCGTCGACGATCGCGCCGACGCGGGACGTCGGCCCGCGTGCCGTCGCGCCCTACGACGAGGAGCGGGCGGCGCGTGCCGTGCGTGAGCTGCTCCTCGCCGTCGGCGAGGACCCGGACCGTGAGGGCCTGCGCGAGACGCCGGCGCGTGTCGCACGGGCCTACCGCGAGATCTTCGCGGGCCTGCGGCTCGACGCGCGCGACGTGCTCACCACGACCTTCGACCTCGGCCACGAGGAGATGGTGCTGGTGCGCGACATCGCGGTGTACTCGACGTGCGAGCACCACCTGGTCCCGTTCCACGGGGTCGCGCACGTCGGCTACATCCCCGGTGCGGACGGCCGGATCACCGGGCTGTCGAAGCTGGCGCGGCTGGTCGACGTGTACGCCCGCCGCCCGCAGGTCCAGGAGCGGCTGACCTCCCAGGTCGCCGACGCCCTCGTGGAGGTCCTCGACCCCAAGGGTGTGCTCGTGGTCGTCGAGTGCGAGCACCTGTGCATGTCGATGCGGGGCGTGCGCAAGCCCGGTGCCCGCACGGTCACGTCCGCGGTGCGCGGGCAGATGCGTGAGGTCGCGACGCGGGCCGAGGCGATGAGCCTGGTCACGGGACGCTGACGGAGGCCCGGTGGACACGCGGGTGGGACCACGGCGTGCCGGGCCCGGCGGGGCGCGGCTGACCGCGCTGCCCCCTGCCCTGCGGACGCCGGAGCGCACGCTGGTCATGGGGGTCGTCAACGTCACCCCCGACTCGTTCTCGGACGGCGGGCGCTGGTTCGACGCCGACGCGGCCGTGCGGCGCGGCGCCACGCTGCTGGAGCAGGGCGCCGACCTGCTCGACGTCGGCGGCGAGTCGACCCGGCCGGGCTCCGCGCGCGTCCCCGTCGACGAGGAGCTCGCCCGCGTGCTGCCGGTCATCGAGCGTCTCGTGGCGCACGGGGCGACGGTGAGCGTCGACACGACGCGTGCGGTCGTCGCGGAGCGGGCCGTCGAGCGCGGGGCGGTGCTGGTCAACGACGTGTCCGGCGGGATGGCGGACCCCGACATGGCCCCCGTGGTGGCGCGCACCGGTGCGGCGTACGTCGCGATGCACTGGCGCGGGCACGCGGACGTCATGGACGCCCACGACCACTACGACGACGTGGTCGCCGACGTGCGCCGTGAGCTCGCGCAGCGCGTCGAGGTGCTGCACGCCGCCGGGGTGCGGGACGAGCAGGTCGTCCTCGACCCCGGCCTCGGGTTCGCGAAGACCGGCGAGAGCAACTGGCCGCTGCTCGCGCACCTGCCCGAGCTGGTCGCCGACGGGTACCCGGTGCTGGTGGGCGCGAGCCGCAAACGCTTCCTCGGTCACCTGCTCGCCGGGCCCGACGGCACGCCCGCCGCGCCCGAGGCCCGCGACGACGCGACCGCCGCGGTCACGGCGCTGG
>JAEWEJ010000055.1 GCA_023389455.1 Actinomycetes bacterium
ACGGCGAGCCACTGCGATCACGTCTCGCCGGAACTCCGGCGGGTATGCGACAGGCACGATGCTGATCCTTCCAGCGAGGACCACGTCCTCGCAGGCCAGGAGTCAACCGAACCCGGGGCAGTCCCCTGGTCGCCGAGGGCCGACAAGGTCTCGCACAAGCCTCTTGCACCGCCCTACGCCGCCGACGAGGTCGACTGGATGTGGCACATCGCCGCCAACCAGAAGACGCCGGGGAGGCGTCGCGGGGCGACCGCTCTCTTGGCCCTTGCTCTCGGCGCGGGCCTCAAGGCGAACGAGCTTGCGGCGGTCCGGAGCGAGGACGTGGAGTTCCGCGCCGACGCGGTGCTTGTCGACGTGCCCGGCCAGCGGGCACGACGCGTCCCTGTTCTTCCCCGGGCGCACGACGGGCTGCGGTGGCTGTGCGAGGAGTACGCGGGTCGCCAGCTCTACGCCGACATCACCACGTCGCGGACCGCACCGTCTCAGGTCGCGCGCGAGATCGAGGTGCCCCCGCGTGCGCCGTCGTTCGACTCGCCCCGGCTGCGCACGACCTGGCTGGTCGCCATGCTGACGACTGGCTTGAGCCTGTCCGAGGTCTACCTGTACGCCGGCACGGTCTCGACCCAGTCGCTGCGAGACGTACTGGCGTACGTCCCCACACGCGACGAGGCAGCGATCTTCGCGGACATCGCGAGGTGGACGCGGTGACCGACCTTCGCCCCCTGGACCGCAGCGTCGCCAAGCCGGGAAAGGTCACGCTGCCCCGGGCCTTCAGGATCGCGACGGAGATCGCGCGTCGCTCCGGCATCGCAGACGCCCTGCGCGAGAGCGTCGACAGCCACACGGGGCGCCCCATGGACCTGGCTTGGGTCGACCTGCTGGCTGTCTTCATCACGCACGGCATCGTCGGCACGGACATGCACCTGACTAGGGTCGAGGAGACCGCGCGCGAGCTCGTCCAGGCCAGGCTCCTGGTCGGGACCCGCTCCGGCCGCGTGACCTACGACCACATCGCGCACAACCTCGGCCGTATCGACAGAAGCCTGCGAGACGGCGGCGTGCTCACCGCCCACAACCACAGGTGGCTCGACCGCAAGACCGGCGAGCTCCTGCCGTGCCCCGCAGGCTGCCCCGGCGGGCAGGCCCTCGGACCTGACGAGTTCGCCGCCGCCCTCCTCAAGGCCTCCGCCGCGGGGGTCCCGCACACCACGACGTTCGCGCTGGACTCGACGGACTACGAGACGTCGGCAGCCCGCAGGTCCTGGCGCAAGCAGCCCGACGTGGTCGACAGCGCCGACGTCCCCGACAAGTCGTCGTCGAGCGACGACTTCACGACCCGCGAGTTCCCGGTCCTCGGACCCGACGGGCGCCTCCAGCACTCGCTGGACCCCGACGCTCGAGGCGGCTACCGGTCCGGCAAGGGACTGCGCCCGAAGGAGACCTTCCTCGGCTACGACCTGCACATCACCGTGCCCGTCCCCGAGCCCGGAGCCCCGCCGCTGCCGCACGTCGCGCTCGGGCTCGTCACCGAGCCCGGCGGCGCGGGCAAGGCCGAGGCCGGCCTTCGCGCGGTCGACGCGCTCACCTCGACCGGAACGCACGTCGGCACGCTCCTCGCCGACCGCGGGTACACCTACCGCAAGCCCGACGCGTGGGCGCTGCACCTCGTCGGACGGGGGATCGCCTCCATCCACGACCTGCACACGCAGCAGCTCGGTGTGCACCCCGGGCCGCACCCCCACACCATCTGGGTCGACGGCTCGCTCTACACCAACGCCCTTCCTGAGCACCTTCGCCACCTCGGCGGCATCCGCCTCGGCATGACCGACCAGGAGAAGCGCGACCTGCAGGAGAAGTACGACCAGCGCAGGCCCTACCAGCTCGACGCCGTTCCCCACGGTGAGCGCCCAGGCACGATGCGGTTCCGCGGGCCGGCGCTCAAGAAGCGGCTGCGCTGCCCGAACACGCCGGCGTCCATGCGGGCCCCGTTCAGCGTGCCGACGACGAGCTGTGCGCCGCGACCCCGCAAGGAGGCGAACAGGAAGCAGCCCCCGGCCGCGTGCGGGTGCGGCATCACCGTCGTCGTCGACGCCGAGGAACAAGCGTGGACCCGGCAGCGCGTCCCGTTCGGGAGCACCGAGTGGGCAGCGCTCTACGGGCGACGCTCCGGCGTCGAGCACGTCAACGCCGAGATCAAGCACAACCGCGGCGTCAAGATCGTCCGCGGCTTCACCCGCGTCCGGGGCGCGGTAAAGAACCACATCCTGCTCACGTTCGCGCTCGTGGGCGCCAACGTCCGGCTCCTGCGCGACTGGCACGTCTGCCGGTCGCTGCCCGACCCGTGGATGCAGCTCATCGGCGACACCGCCGACCCTGACTGGAGCGTCGAGCACGCGCGCGTCAAGAGCCGCCGCAAGCGCAAGCGCGCGTTCCACGAGGCCTACTACTCCGCGAAGCAGAGGCCACCCACGGCCGCCTGACGCACCAGGCGTCACCGAACTCCACAGAACCTCGCCAGCCCGGCACCATCGCGGTGACCGGGCTGGTCGGCGTGCACCCATCCGCGCTCGACATCGTGCGAACCGGGTAAAGCACAGGTCATAGCACGCTAGCGTGCTCACCAAGCCGCCGACCTGCCCCTGGAACCAGAAACTCCCGGCAGGATCTCGTCCTGCCGGGAGTTGTCCGGACTACCGGGCCTCAGTTGTCCTGAGACCCCACTGTGCGCGAGGCGGGATTTGAACCCGCACGCCCTTTCGGACACTGGCACCTGAAGCCAGCGCGTCTGCCGTTCCGCCACTCGCGCGCGCCGCAGAACGTTAACACGTCCAGGCCGTGGTCACGAACACGGCGGGCGGCAGCCCGCCGGTGCCGCTCCCGACGGACCAGCGGTCGTCACGCGGCGGCCGGTCACGACCACGGGCCGTTCCCCTCGGCTCCCGGCTCCCGGCGCCCCGACAGCCACACCCGGTGTGCCCTCACCTGCCCGCATGTCGAGCCGCCCACACCGCATGTCCTGCACCCTTCACTCCCAGGGGCACCCGTCCGAGCTCTGGCACGGATACCATCGACGACGGATCGTCGTCGCGCCGCGTCGGACGACCCGACGAGCACGATGGACGGGCCACCTGGGCCGCCCATCGGCGGAGGGAGGTGGACGTGGGGTTCCTCGACAAGTTCGAGAACGGCGTGGAGCGCGTGGTGAACAACGCGTTCGCCCGCGCCTTCCGCAGCGAGGTCAAGCCGATCGAGCTGGCCGACGCGCTGCGCCGTGAGCTGGACGACCGCGCCGCCGTCGTGGGCCGGGACCGCACCGTCGTGCCCAACGAGTTCACGATCGAGCTCTCCACTGCCGATTACGACCAGGTGGAGGCATGGGGCGCGGAGGCGCTGGCGGAGGAGCTCGCGGCGAACGTCACCGAGCACGCCGGCACGCAGCACTATGCGTTCGTCGGGCCGGTGACCGTGTCCTTCAGCGAGAACACCGAGCAGGACGCCGGCCGGTTCGCGGTCCACAGCGCGACGGTGCGCGGCGCGGTCGCCCCGGCGACGAACGCAGCCCCGAGCCCGCGGCACCCGCTCATCGACATCGACGGTCAGCGCTACATCCTCACCGGGCCGGTCACGGTGATCGGCCGCGGCTCGGAGGCGGACATCATCGTCGACGACCCCGGCGTCTCGCGGCGGCACCTGGAGATCAAGGTGACGCCCGACGGTGTGGTCGCGCGTGACATGGGCTCCACCAACGGGCTGTTCGTCGAAGGGCACCAGGTGCCCGCGGCCACCCTGGTCGACGGCAACACCCTGACCATCGGCCGCACCCGGATCCTCTTCTGGACCGGTGGCGACGCTGACGTGGACGAGTGATGCCGCGGCATGAGTGAGCTCACCATCACCCTGCTGCGCCTGGGCTACCTCGCGCTGCTGTGGTTCCTCGTCCTGTCGGCGATCACGGTGCTGCGCCGTGACCTGTACGGCACGCGGATCATCGACCGGCGCAACACCCCCGGCAAGGCCGCGCCCGTCGCCGCCGAGGGTCCCGTCCCCGCGGGCGAGGCGCCCCGCGCGCCCCGCCGCACGCGCAGCGGCACGGGTCCCACCCGGCTCGTCGTGACCGAGGGCCCGCTGCGGGGCACGACCCTGCCGCTCGGGTCGTCCGCGGTGCTCGTCGGCCGCGCCCCGAGCTGCACCCTCGTGCTCGACGACGACTACTCCTCGTCCCGGCACGCGCGGATCTTCCCGCAGGGCGACCAGTGGTTCGTCGAGGACCTGGGCTCCACGAACGGTACGTTCATCGGCGAGCAGCGGGTCGAGCAGCCCACGCCCGTCGCGACCGGCACACCGATCCGTGTCGGCCAGAGCCTGCTCGAGCTGCAGAGGTAACGGCGTGACGGTCGCCCTCCGCTACGCCGCGCGCTCCGACGTCGGCCTCGTCCGCTCCGACAACCAAGACTCGGCGTACGCCGGCCCGCACCTGCTCGTCGTCGCCGACGGCATGGGCGGGCACGCCGGGGGCGACGTCGCGTCGTCCGTGGCGGTCGCCGCCATGGCACCCCTGGACGGGGAGTCGCACGGCCCCGACGACGCGCTCGACGAGCTGGAGACCGCCCTCGACGGCGCCCGCTCCGAGATCATCGCCCGCAGCGACGCCGAGCCTGACCTGGCGGGCATGGGCACCACCGTCACCGCGATCCTGCGCGCCGGCAACAAGCTCGCGATGGTCCACCTGGGTGACTCGCGCGGCTACCTGTTCCGCGACGGGACGCTGACGCAGGTCACCACCGACCACACGTTCGTGCAGCACCTCGTCGACACCGGCCGCATCACCCCCGAGGAGGCGGAGCACCACCCGCAGCGCTCGGTGGTCATGCGGGTGCTCGGCGACTTCGACACCGACGTGACGGCCGACCTGTCCGTGCGCGAGGCACGCCCCGGCGACCGGTGGCTGCTGTGCTCCGACGGACTGTCGGGCTACGTCTCGGCCGACACCATCGCCGAGACGCTGGCGGAGATCGAGGACGTCGACGCCTGCGCCGACCGGCTGGTGCAGCTGGCCCTGCGCGCCGGCGGCCCGGACAACGTGACGGTGGTCCTCGCCGACGTCGTCGAGCTCGACGACCTCCCGGACGGCGCGATGCCGTCGACCTCGAGCGTCGTCGTCGGCGCGGCGGCCGTGACCCGGAACCGCCCCTCGGCAGCGGCGGACGGCCCGGCCGCCCGCGCGGCCTGGCTCTCGCGGCAGGCCCGCACCGGTGCGTCGGGGAGCGAGGACGACGAGGAGCCCGCCGACGACGGCCAGGACGACGCGCGCGCCGCGACCGCCGCGTCGCCCGTGGACGAGCCCGACGAGGACGAGCCGCTCGCCCCCGCCCCGCGTCGGCGCGGGCTCGTCGTCACGTGGGTCGCCGTGGGCCTGGCCGCCGTGGCCGCCCTGGTCGGCGGCTACGCCTGGACGCAGACCCAGTACTTCGTGGGCGAGTCCGACGGCACCGTCTCGGTCTTCCGCGGCATCCCGCAGTCGCTCGGCCCGCTGGAGCTCGCCTCGCTCGTCGAGAGCTCGGACGTGCAGGTCGACGACCTGCCGGCCTACCTGCGTGAACGCGTCGAGAAGACGATCTCGGCGGCCTCGCTGCAGGAGGCCCGCCGCCTGGTCGAGATGCTGGCCGAGGACGCCGTCCCCGACGAGCCCACGCCGTCCGCGACCCCCAGCCCGACGCCCAGCCTGCCGCCCCCGCCGGAGCAGGAGCTGCCGCCCGAGCAGCTCGAGCCGGTGATCCCGCCCCCGGCCGACCCCCTGCCCGACGCCGGTGCCGCGCCGCCCGGCCCCGCAGCGGAGAGCCCAGCGCTGTGATGGCCAGCGTCCAGCCCCACCGCGTCCGGCCCGGTCGCGGCACCGAGCTGCTGCTGCTGGTCCCGGCCCTCGGCATCGGCATCGCCGGCTACGTGCTGACGGGTCTGGGCGCGACGGGCTCCGTTCCCCCGCACGTGATCGCCTACGCCGTGGGCACGACCGTGCTCGCGTTCGCGGTGCACCTGGTGCTGCGGTTCCGGGCCCCGTACGCGGACCCGGTGATCCTGCCGGTCGTCGTCGCGCTCAACGGCATCGGCCTGGCGATGATCTACCGGATCTCCATCGCGTACGCCGCGCGCGGACGGGCGGACGCCGACATCGCGGACCGGCAGCTCGCGTGGACGGCCGTGTCGGTGGTCCTGGCGGTCGTCGTGCTCCTCGTGCTGCGCGACCACCGCACGCTGCGCCGGTACACGTACACGGCGATGGTCGTCGGTCTGGTGCTCATCGTCCTGCCGCTCGTCCCCGGCCTCGGGCAGACGATCAACGGCGCGCGCATCTGGGTGCGGGTCGGGCCCGTCGGCATGCAGCCCGCGGAGTTCGCGAAGATCGCGCTGGCCGTCTTCTTCGCCGGGTACCTGGTGACGCACCGCGACACGCTCGCGCTGGCCGGCAAGCGGCTCCTCGGCCTGCAGCTCCCGCGCGCCCGTGACCTCGGGCCGATCATCCTGGTGTGGGCGGCGTCGCTGGCGGTCCTCGTGCTGCAGCGCGACCTCGGAACCTCGCTGCTGTTCTTCGGCCTGTTCGTCGCCGTGCTGTACCTGGCGACGGAGCGCACGTCGTGGATCGTCATCGGTCTCGTGCTGTTCGTCGGCGGTGCCGCGGCAGCGGCCGGCACGTTCGGGCACGTGAGCGCCCGCTTCGACGTGTGGCTGCACGCCCTGGACAACGACATCTACAGCCGCGAGATCGGGGGCTCGGGCCAGCTCGTCGCCGGCCTGTTCGGCATGGCGAGCGGCGGGCTGTTCGGCACCGGCCTGGGCCAGGGCCGCCCCGACCTCGTGCCCTTCGCGTACTCCGACTTCATCGTCGCGGCGCTCGGCGAGGAGCTCGGCCTGACCGGGCTGCTCGCGATCCTGCTGCTGTACACGGTCCTCGTGGAGCGGGGGCTGCGCACGGCCATCGGCGTGCGCGACGGCTTCGGCAAGCTGCTCGCCGGCGGTCTGTCGTTCGTCATCGCGTTCCAGCTGTTCGTCGTGGTCGGGGGCGTCACCCGCCTCATCCCGCTGACCGGCCTCACGACGCCGTTCCTCGCGTACGGCGGGTCGTCGCTGGTCGCGAACTGGATGATCGCGGCCCTGCTGCTGCGCATCTCCGACGAGGCGCGTCGCCCGGTCCCGGCGGTGCGCGCCATCGCGACGCCCGACATCGGGATCCCGCTGTCGGCCCCCCGCTCCCGCCCCGTCGGCGGCGGGCGCAGCACCCGCACGGGCACCCCCGCGGCGGGAACGCCCGCCGTGCCGGGAGGCACGGCCCCCGTGCGGACGTCGAGCACGTCGCGCGGCGAGGCCGCGGAACCCCCGCCCGATGACAGCCCGACCGAGCTCCTGGGAGGTGACAGCCGGTGAACACCCCGCTGCGTCGCCTCGCGACCCTCACGCTCGTCATGTTCGTGGCCCTCATGGCCTCGGCCACCTGGGTGCAGTTCTTCCAGGCGGAGTCGCTCAACACCGACGGCCGCAACGTCCGCACGCTGTACCGCGAGCACGGCAACGCACGCGGCCCGATCGTGGCCGGCGGTGAGGCGATCGCCGTGTCCGTGCCCGTCGACGACCCGTTCGGCTACCAGCGGGAGTACCCCAAGGGCGCCATGTACTCCGCCGTCACGGGGTTCTACTCGATCTCCAACTGGCGCACCCAGCTCGAGGCGGCGGAGAACGACCAGCTCACGGGCCGCTCCGACCAGCTGTTCTTCACGCGCATCCGTGACCTGCTGACCGGACGCCGCCCGGAGGGCGCCGCGGTCGAGACGACCATCGTGCCGGCGGCGCAGCAGGCGGCCTGGGACGGCCTCGGCGGCCAGCAGGGTGCCGTTGCCGCCATCGAGCCGTCCACCGGGCGGATCCTGGCCCTCGTGTCGACGCCCGGGTTCGACCCGAACCTGCTGGCCGTGCACTCCACCAGCCAGGCCGCCTCCGAGTACCGCACGCTCGAGCAGGCCGAGGGCAACCCGCTGCGCTCGAAGGTGACCCAGGAGCGCTTCGCGCCCGGGTCGACGTTCAAGCTGGTGACCGCCGCCGCGGCGCTCGAGTCCGGTCAGTACACGGCCGACACCCTCGTCCCGTCACCGAACCAGCTGGCCCTGCCGCAGACGTCGGCGACCATCGGCAACTTCGGCGGCGGGAGCTGCGGCGGCGAGCAGGTCAGCCTCGCCGACGCCCTGCGGATCTCCTGCAACACCGCCTTCGCGAGCCTCGGCCTCACGCTCGGCGAGGACGCGCTGCGCGAGCAGTCCGAGCGCTTCGGCTTCCTCGACGACAGCCTCACCGTCCCGATGCCCGTGGTCGAGTCCGTGTTCCCCAGCGGCCTGGACGGTGCGCAGCTCGCCCAGTCGGCGATCGGCCAGCGCGACGTGCAGGCGACACCGCTGCAGATGGCGATGGTGTCCTCGGCGATCGCCAACGGCGGCCGCCTCATGAAGCCGTACCTCGTGGACACCGTGCGGGCCGCGGACCTCACGGTGGTCTCGCAGACGCAGCCCGAGGTGCTCTCCGACGCCGTGTCGGCGTCCACCGCGAGCCAGATGACGCAGATGATGGTGGGTGTGGTCGAGTCCGGCACCGGACGCTCCGCCCGCATCGACGGCGTGCAGGTCGCGGGCAAGACAGGCACGGCCCAGACCACCGAGGGCGAGCCGCCGCACGCGTGGTTCACGGCCTTCGCCCCGGCCGAGGCACCCCGTGTCGCCGTGGCCGTGATCGTGGAGAACGGCGGCAACCTCGGCAACGAGGCGACGGGCGGGCAGGTCGCGGCGCCCATCGCCCGTGCCGTCATGCAGGCGGTGCTGGGCTCATGAGGACAGCACCGGGTGTCGCGCTCGGCGGTGGCCGCTACCGGCTGCTGCGCCGCATCGCCGTCGGCGGGATGGGCGAGGTGTGGGAGGCCAACGACGACGCGCTGGCCCGTGCCGTGGCCGTCAAGGTCCTGCGCAACGAGTTCGCCGGCGACGTCGGGTTCCTCGAGCGCTTCCGCACCGAGGCCCGCAACTCCGCCGCGCTGCACCACCCGCACATCGCCGCGCTCTTCGACTACGGGGAGCAGGAGGGCTCGGCGTACCTCGTCATGGAGCTCGTGGTCGGCGAGCCCCTGTCCGACCTGCTCGAGCGTGAACCCGTCCTGCCGCCGCGCCGGCTCCTGCCGATCCTCGCGCAGACGGCACGCGGCCTGCACGCGGCTCACCAGGCGGGCGTCGTGCACCGTGACGTCAAGCCCGGCAACGTCCTGCTGGCGCGGTCAGGACGGGTGAAGATCACGGACTTCGGCGTCTCCCTGGCCGCCGACCAGAAGACGATGACCGCAACCGGCATGGTCATGGGCACCGCGCAGTACCTGTCGCCCGAGCAGGCGGTCGGCCGCGCCGCGACCCCGCTGTCCGACCTGTACTCGCTGGGCGTCGTGGCGTACGAGGCCCTCGCGGGCCGCCGCCCGTTCACCGGCCCGACGGCCGTCGACATCGCAGTGGCGCACGTCAACGACCCGGTGCCGCCGCTGCCCGCGTCGGTCGAGAAGAACCTCGCGGCCCTCGTGATGCGGTTGCTGTCCAAGGAGCCGTCGGAGCGTCCGGCGTCGGGCGAGGAGCTCGCGCAGATGCTCGACCGGCTGCTGCCGCAGACGCCGCCCTCGGGCGTCGCGGTGCTGGTCACGCCGCCGTCCAGGACGCACGACGACCGGCACGCCGTCGGCGCGGCACGCAGCGCACCGGGGGCCGCCGGGCACGGCGCCGGCACGGCACGACCGTCAGCACCCTCGGCCGGCGCGCCGCCGTCGTACCCGCCGTCGCGGCGGGAGCGGGCGGGGCG
>JAEWEJ010000228.1 GCA_023389455.1 Actinomycetes bacterium
GGCGTACTCCGGCAGCACGACGACGTCCGCGCGGGCCCGCGCGGCCGTCCGCAGCGCGTCCTGCACGGCCAGGAGGTTCGCGGCGCGGTCGGGGCCCACCTGCAGCTGCGCCACCGTGACCCGCACCGCGGGACGCTGCGGCGCGGCCGGGCGCTCGCTCACCGCGTCGGTGCGGACGGGTCGGACGCCGACGGGTCGGACGCCGACGGGTCGGGCGCGGACGGGTCGGACGCGGACGAGTCGCCGACGCCGGTCGTCCCGGTCGTCGTCGGGTCGGGTGCCGCGTCGTGGGGTGCCACGTCGGGCGCGTCGGAGGCGGCGTCACGCGTCGCGGCGGCCGTGGTGCCGTCGGTGTCGACCGTGCCCGCGCCGCTCGCCGCGCGCACGCGCTCACGGTGCGACGCGCGGCGCATGCGTCGCGTGAACGACACCGCGAGCGCGATGATCGCCAGGGCCAGCAGGAACGTGGCGATGAACCCCGCGAAGCCCGGCGAGCCCTCCTCGGGGCTCTCGATCGTCGGGCCGGGCAGCCGCTCGGTCCACCGGACCCCGGCCACCAGCGCGGTCGCCATCAGCGTGCTCATCGTGCGTGCTCCGTCCCGCGGATCCCCGCGAAGAGGTCGGTCTCGGGCAGGGTCGTCTCGACGCGGCTCTGCGCGAGCTCGTACTCCTCGTCGCGCCACGTCTCCAGCTCGACCTCGCGCGGGACGGCGAAGAACCAGCCCTCGGGGTCGATCTGCGTCGCGTGCGCCCGCAGCGCGGCGTCGCGCCGGTCGAAGTACTCGGCGCACTCGATGCGCGTCGTCACCTCGCGCTCGGGGACCTCGCGCGCCTGGCGCGAGTCGATCCAGTCGCTGAACGGCGACTCGCCGCCGGCCGCGACGATCGCGTCGTGCACGGCCCGCATCCGCGCCAGCGAGAACCCGTGGTTGTAGTACAGCTTCAGCGGCGTCCAGGGCTCGCCCCGTCCGCGGTACCGCTCCGGGTCACCCGCGGCCCCGAACGCCTCCACGGCCACGCGGTGGCACATGATGTGGTCCGGGTGGGGGTACCCGCCGGTCGGGTCGTACGTGGTCACCACGTGCGGACGGAACTCGCGGACCACCTCGACCAGCGGGGCCGACGCCTCCTCGAGCGGGACCGTGGCGAACGACCCCTCGGGCAGCGGCGGCAGCGGGTCGCCCTCCGGCAGGCCCGAGTCGACGAACCCCAGCCAGTGCTGCCGCACCCCGAGCGCGGCCGCCGCGGCGGCCATCTCCTCCCGGCGCACCGCCCGCATGGCCTCCAGCCCCTCGGGGGCCGGGCCGTAGTGCGGGTTGAGCACGTCGCCGCGCTCGCCGCCGGTGCAGGTCACGACCAGCACGTCGACACCCTCGGCGGCGTACCGTGCGGTGGTCGCGGCACCCTTGCTGGACTCGTCGTCCGGGTGCGCGTGCACCGCCATCAGCCGTAGCCGCTCCGAGCTCACCGTGGATCCTTCCGTGGCAGGTCGTGGGACGAGAGACAATGATCCCCCACCCCGCCCCCAGGTGTCGCACCTGCGCGGGGGCGTCACGGGTCCGCACCGGCCCGCCGCGCAGCACCGAGCACCGAACCGACACCCAGGAGGCCCCACCGTGGTCGCACCGGCCCCCCGCCCGCCCGCCGGGCGCTACGGACCGGAACCCACCGACGGCACGCGCCGCCTGCAGCGCCTCGCGCTGGCGGTCGTCGTGGTGGGCGCCATGCTGCTGCTCGGGTGGATCGGCAGCGGGGTGCTGCGCGAGCCGGTCCAGTGGCAGGACGTCGGCTACCGGGTCGACGGCCCCACGTCGACCGACGTCACGTTCGACGTCACCACCGCGGTGGGCACCGGCGCCACGTGCCGCGTCCAGGCCCTGGCGGCGTCGTACGCGCAGGTGGGCGTGCGGGACGTGAGCGTCCCTCCCGCCGACACCCGGACCCGGCGCGTGACCGTCACGATCCCCACGGTCGAGCTCGCGGTCACCGCCGTCGTGCAGGGCTGCGAGCCCGTCGACTGACCGGGCGGGCACTGCCCCGCCACCCGGCCCTGGCCGCGCGTCGTCGCACGCAGTGCTGGACGGTGGTTAGACTGTACGTTTACGCCGCCCCCGGTCCGGCGTCGTACCACAGGTCGACGCGACCGCGGTGGCAGGCTCTGCACCCACCCACCCCCCGCGCCGATCGTGCGTCGACGTCGGTCGTGGGCACATGGCCGTCGGGACCGACGGCCACCCCAGTGCGAGGAAGGAGCGATCGTGACCGAAACGACTGCGGCCACGTGGCTGACGCAGGAGGCCTACGACCGCCTCACGGAGGAGCTCACGCGCCTCGAGACGGTCGGGCGCAAGGAGATCGCGGACCGCATCGCGGCGGCCCGCGACGAGGGCGACCTCAAGGAGAACGGCGGCTACCACGCCGCGCGCGAGGAGCAGGCGAAGCAGGAGGCCCGCATCCGCGAGCTCCAGGCCAAGCTGCGCAACGTGCAGATCGGCACCCCGCCGGACGACGGCGTCGTCGAGCCCGGGATGGTCGTCACCGCGGTCGTCGCCGGCGACGAGATGACGTTCCTGCTCGGCTCGCGGGAGATCGCGGGCTCCGCGGAGATCGACGTCTTCTCCCCCACGTCGCCGCTGGGCGCCGCGATCCACGGCCACAAGGTGGGCGACGCGACCTCGTACGTCGCGCCCAACGGCCGCGAGATCCCTGTCGAGATCACCGCGGCCAGCCCTTTCCAGGGCTGAGCCGACGTCCCCGCCGGGTGCGGGGGAACCCTTCCGATCGCGGGCGCGCCCGCTCTCGGTCCGGCTCCCCGGCACCCGGCGGCGTCATGTCCGAGGCCGTGCGGGCTCCGCGCGCGCCGGGTCCGGTCGTTCCCGGCGGGGGCCGTCAGGCGTCGTCGAGCCGGTAGCCGGCGCTGCGCAGCCCGGCGAGGACCGCGGCGCAGTGCTCGGGCCCCTTGGTCTCGATCTGCAGGTCGATGGCGACGTCGCTGAACCCGAGGTTCCCCCCGGTGCGCAGGTGGCTGACGTGCATGACGTTGCCGCCCATCGCCGCGACCTCGCGCAGCAGGTCGGCCAGCGCGCCCGGGCTGTCCTCCACCACGACGTGCAGCTGCAGGTAGCGCCCCGCGGACGCCAGGCCGTGCCGGACGACGCGCAGCAGCACGAGGGGGTCGATGTTGCCGCCCGACAGCACGCACACCACCGGTCGGCCGTCTCCCGCGGTGATCCCCTGCGGGTCCGCCATGAGCGCGGCCACCGCCGCCGCGCCCGAGGGCTCGACGACGAGCTTGGCGCGCTCGGCGACCAGCAGCAGTGCCCGTGAGAGGTCCTCCTCCGAGACCGTCCGCACCGGGACGGCGTGGCTGGACAGCAGCTCGAACGGCACGTCGCCGGGGGTGCCCACGGCGATGCCGTCGGCCATGGTGCGCAGCTCCGCGGCGGGGATCGGGCGGCCCGCCGCGAGCGACGCCGGGTACGCCGCGGCGCGTGCCGCCTGCACGCCGACGACGCGGACGTCCGGTCGCTCGTCGAGGGCCGCCGCGATGCCGGCGGCCAGCCCGCCCCCGCCGACGGGCACGACGATCGTGCCCACGTCGGGCACCTGCTCGAGGATCTCGAGCGCGACCGTCCCCTGCCCGGCGTCGATGTCCGCGTGGTCGAAGGGGTGGATCAGCACGGCGCCCGTGCGGACGGCGTGCTCCTTCGCCGCGACGAGCGCCTCGTCGACCGACGTCCCGACGAGCTCGACGTGGGCGCCGTAGCCCCGGGTCGCCGCGATCTTCGGCAGCGCCGCGTCGACGGGCATGAAGATGACCGCCTCGAGGCCGAGCAGCCCGGCGGCCAGCGCCACGCCCTGGGCGTGGTTCCCGGCGCTCGCCGCGACGACCCCGCGGGCCTTCTCGTCGTCCGTGAGGCGGGACATGCGGGTGTAGGCGCCGCGGATCTTGAACGAGCCGGCGCGCTGCAGGTTCTCGCACTTCAGCCACACGTCCGCGCCGACGAGCCGCCCGAGAGCGCGGCTGCGCTGCACCGGGGTGCGCTCGGCGACACCCTCGAGCAGCGCGGCGGCGGCACGGACGTCGTCCGGCCCGATCACGGCGTCACCGGCGAGCCGCCGGGCGTCGCCTCGGGGGTGTCCGTGAGCTCCTCGCGCGCGGCCTGGGCCTCGGACTCCGCCTCCGCCGCCGCCGCGACCGCGCGGTCGAGCACGGGGTGCCCCTTCGCGCGGATGGGTACGTGGTCGCTCGTCCCGAGCTGGGGGAACTTGTCGTGCCCGTGCAGGTACAGCACCACGGTGTTGAGCACCGCCGCGATCGGCACCGCGAACAGGGCCCCGACGATGCCCGCGACCAGCGAGCCGGTCGTGACGACCAGCAGCACCGCCACCGGGTGCAGCGACACTGCGTGCCCCATGAGGAACGGCTGCAGCACGTGCCCCTCGAGCTGCTGCACCACCAGGACGATGACCAGCATGATGAGCGCCGATCCCCAGCCCTGCGTCACCAGCGCGACGAGGATGGCGATGGACCCGGTGACGATCGCGCCGACGAACGGGATGAACGAGCCGAAGAACACCAGCACGGCGAGCGGCACGACCAGCGGGAGCTGCAGGAACGCCGCCCCGATCCCGATGCCGACGGCGTCGACGCCGGCGACCAGGATCTGCGTGCGCGTGTACGCGCCGAGCGTGACCCAGCCCCGGCGCCCGGCCTGGTGCACGCGCTCGCGCGAGCCCCGGGGCAGCAGCCCCACGACCCACGCCCAGATGGTGCGACCGTCGATGAGGAAGAACAGCGTGCAGAACAGCGCGATGAGCGCCCCGGCGACGACGTGCCCGACGGTCACCCCGACCGACAGCGCGCCGGAGGCGATCTGCTGCCCGCTGGACGCCACCGCGTCCTGCAGCTGCTCGACGTACTCGTCGAACCGCACGGTGCCGAGCTGCAGCGGGCCGTCGACGAGCCAGCGCGTGAGCTCGGCGAAGCCCTCCCGCGCCTGCTCCCCCAGCTCGGCGATGCCCTTGACGATGGACCGGCCGGCCAGGGTGAGCAGACCGCCCACCAGCCCGAGCGTCAGCACCAGCGCGGTGCCCGCGGCGACGGGGCGCGGCAGCCGCGCGTGCTTGTGCAGCGCCGCGACCAGGGGCGAGAGCAGGACCGTGAGCAGCAGCGCGACGGCGACCGGCACGACGATGACCTTGAGCACCGACACCAGCCACACGCCCACCGCGAGCGCGGCCAGGATCACCAGAGCGCGCCAGGACCACCCGGCCCAGGCCCGGACGGACGCGGGCACCGGGTCCGGGCGCGGGGTGACGGCCCCCGGCCGCGGGAGGTCGGCCGTCCCGGGTGCCGTGACCTCGTCCGCCGGGCCTGCGGCCGTGCTCACCGGCCGAGCCCTGCGGCGGAGAGCGCCTGACCGAGGTCCGCGAGCAGGTCCTCCACGTCCTCGATGCCGACGGACAGCCGCACGAGGTCGTCGGGCACCTCCAGCGCCGTGCCGGCCACCGAGCCGTGCGTCATGCGCCCCGGGTGCTCGATGAGCGACTCGACGCCGCCGAGCGACTCGGCGAGCGTGAACACCCGCGTCGCGGCGCAGACGGCCACCGCGGACGCCTCGGAGCCCGTGCGGAACGCGACCATGCCGCCGAAGCCGCGCATCTGGCGGGCGGCGACCTCGTGCCCGGGGTGCTCCGGCAGCCCGGGCCACAGCACCTCGCGCACGCCGGGGTGCTCGACGAGGAACCGCGCGACGGCCTCGGCGTTGGCCGTGTGGCGGTCCATGCGGACCGCGAGCGTCTTGAGGCCGCGCAGCGTGAGCCACGCGTCGAACGGCCCGGCGACCGCGCCGGACGCGTTCTGCAGGAAGCCCACCGCGTCGCGCAGCTCGGTGGTGCCCGTGGGGCCCTGCATGCCGGCGGGGAGCTGGGCGCCCTCCGCGACCACGACCGCGCCGCCGACGACGTCGGAGTGCCCCCCGACGTACTTGGTGGTCGAGTGCACGACCGCGTCCGCGCCGAGCGCGAGCGGCTGCTGCAGGTAGGGGGTCGCGAAGGTGTTGTCGACGACGAGGACCACGCCGTTCGAGCGCGCGTGCGTCGCGATCGCCGCGATGTCGGCGATGCCGAGCAGCGGGTTCGTGGGCGTCTCCACCCAGATGGCCTTGGTGCGGCCCGGCTGGATCGCCGCGAGGACCGCGTCGGGGTCGGACAGGTCGACGGGCGTGTGGTCGATCCCCCACGGGCCGAGGACCCGCGCCACCAGGCGGTACGTGCCGCCGTACGCGTCGTCGGGGACGACCAGGTGGTCGCCCGGGCGCAGGATCGAGCGCAGCAGCGTGTCCTCCGCGGCCAGGCCGGACGCGAACGCGAAGGCCGCGCCACCCCCCTCGACGGCCGCGAGCGCGGTCTGCAGCGCGTCCCGCGTCGGGTTGCCGGAGCGGGAGTACTCGTAGCCGCCGCGCAGGCCACCGACACCGTCCTGCTTGTACGTCGAGACCTGGTGGATGGGGGTCACCACCGCCCCCGTCGCGGGGTCGGGGTCCTGACCAGCGTGGATGGCGCGGGTCGAGAAGCCGGAGGAGGTCCAGTCGGGGTGCTGCGCGAGCGGGTCGTGGGTCACGGACCCAGGCTAGGCGGTGGGCACGCCGCCAGCGCGTGACGGCACGCACGGCGCGACGGTGCGGCCCGGCGGTGGTCCGGCGACGGCCCGCGGAACAGGGCCCGCACCGCGCCTGTTGCACGTGCTGGACCCGACGGGAAGGAGACGGTCATGGCCTCGTTGTTCGAGACGCTGCTGGGCACGTCGCTGCGCACGACCATGGTGGACGCCGAGCACGCGCTCAAGGGCCGGGACGCGTACGCGTACCGGGTACCCACGACGCACGCGGTGCTGGGCACCCCGCTGCAGGGCCCATGGCCCGAGGGCACCCGCGTGCTGTACCTGGCGTCGGGCTGCTTCTGGGGCGCGGAGAAGGAGGCCTGGCAGCTGCCGGGCGTCGTCACCACGGCCGTGGGGTACATGGGCGGCTTCACGCCCTACCCGACGTACGAGGAGACGTGCACCGGCCGCACGGGCCACACCGAGACGGTGATGGTCGCGTACGACCCGACCGTGCTGTCCGACGTCGAGCTGATGCGGCACTTCTGGGAGGAGCACGACCCGACCCAGGGCTTCCGCCAGGGCAACGACGTGGGCACGCAGTACCGCTCCGCGGTGTTCTTCACGACCCCGGAGCAGGAGGCCGCCGCGCGGCAGACGCGCGACGCGTACGCCCCGGTGCTCAAGGCCCGCGGCTACGGCGACGTGACGACGGAGATCCGCTCCGTCGAGGACGCCGGCCCGTTCTACTACGCCGAGGACCACCACCAGCAGTACCTGCTGAAGAACCCGGGCGGGTACTGCCCGGTGAACTCGACGGGGGTGGCCTGCCCGGTGCCGTCGGCCTGACCCGGGGCTGGATCGACCTCTCGCGCACGAAGGGTGGGGGGCTCGCCTACCCGCACCCTCTCCCCGCGAGGGGTCGATCCAGCACACCCACCCGCACCCTCTCCCCGCGAGGGGTCGATCCAGTCCCGCGAGAGGCCGGCCCAGCACGTCGGGCGGGTGTGGGTGGGGCGGTCCAGGATGGGCGCATGCTGCTCGACGACGTCGCCGACGCGTCCGCCCGGGTCGCGGCCACGCGGTCACGGCTGGCCAAGCGGGCGGTCCTGGTGGACGTGCTGCGCCGGGCCGCGGCGGACGGTCCTGACGACGTGGCGATCGTCGCCCGGTACCTCGGCGGCGAGCTGCGGCAGCGGCGGACCGGTCTGGGGTGGCGGTCGCTGACGGGCATGCCCGGGCCGGCGCACGCGCCGAGCCTGACGGTGCAGGACGTCGACGCCGCCTTCGCCCGCATGGCCGGCCTGTCCGGGTCGGGATCCTCGACCGCCCGCCTCGAGGCGGCGCGTGCGCTCTTCGCGGCAGCGACCGAACGCGAGCAGCACCTGCTGCGCGGGCTCGTCAGCGGTGAGCTGCGGCAGGGTGCGCTCGACGCGCTGCTGCTCGACGCGGTCGCCGAGGCCGCGGGAGTGCCGGCCGACGTCGTGCGGCGCGCCGCGATGCTCGCCGGCGAGACCGAGGCCGTCGCCGTCGCCGCCCTGGGCGCCTCCTCCCCCGAGGCCGCCCGCACCGCGCTGGACGCGTTCACGCTCACCGTCGGCCGGCCGGTGCGCCCGATGCTGGCCCAGTCCGCCCCTGACGTCCCGACCGCCGTCGCCCAGCTCGCCGGCACCGGTGACACCCCGCCGGTGGTCGTCGACACCAAGCTCGACGGCATCCGCATCCAGGTGCACCGCGACGGCGCCGACGTGCGCGTCTACACCCGCAGCCTGGACGACGTCACCGCCCGCGTCCCGGAGATCGTCGCCGCCGTCCGGGCGCTGCCCGCGCAGCGCTTGATCCTCGACGGCGAGGCACTGGCGCTCGACGCCGACGGCCGACCCCGCCCGTTCCAGGAGACCGCGTCGCGCAGCGCCACGCGTGACGCGGACCTCGCTGCCTCCGCGACGCTCACGCCCTTCTTCTTCGACGTCCTGCACGTCGACGGCCAGGACCTGCTCGACGCGCCGCTGCGGGAACGGCTCGCCGTGCTCGACCGCGTGGCCGCGCCGCACGTCGTCGAGCGCGTCGTCACGTCCGACCCGGCGGTAGCGGCCGAGCACTTCCGGGCCGTCGTCGCCGCCGGGCAGGAGGGCGTCGTCGTGAAGGCCACGGACGCGCGCTACGAGGCGGGCCGGCGAGGCGCCGCCTGGGTCAAGGTCAAGCCGCGGCACACGCTCGACCTCGTCGTGCTGGCCGTCGAGCGGGGGTCGGGGCGACGGGCGGGAACCCTGTCGAACATCCACCTGGGCGCGCGGGACCCCGCGGGCGGCTTCGTGATGCTCGGCAAGACGTTCAAGGGCATGACCGACGAGATGCTCGCGTGGCAGACGCAGCGGTTCCGTGAGCTCGAGGTCGCCGACGACGGCTGGACCGTGACGCTGCGACCCGAGCAGGTCGTGGAGATCGCGTTCGACGGGCTGCAGCGCTCGACCCGCTACCCCGGCGGGCTCGCGCTGCGGTTCGCGCGGGTGCTGCGGTACCGGGACGACAAGCCGGTGACCGAGGTCGACACCATCGACACCGTGCGGGCGCTGGCGGCGCCGGCCTGAGGGCCGTCGGCGGTCTCGCGCCGGCGCCGACCAGGGCGGCCTCGCGTCTCCTCGCCCGTGACCCGCGTGCCCGCTCCGGCCCGCCTGCACCACGCGGTCCCGCTCGACGCGCCGAGACGGCCCCGACTCCCTAGCCTGGCGAGGACGGATCTGCCCAGGGGGAACGCATGAACCGGTCGATCAGCATCCTGTTCCGCGCGATCCCGCTCGTCATGGGGCTCGTCTGCCTGGCGTTCGGGCTCGACATCCTGTCCGGCAGCGAGAACGCCGGCCACTTCGTCGCCGGGCACGTGAACATCGCGCTCACCGCGATCTGCATCGCGCTGTTCACGACGGCGGCGACCATCATCCGGCAGCTCATCCACCGCTACGGCGAGGTGTGGGAGGTCGCGCTGCCGATCCTGGGCTACCTCGTCGCGATCGGCACGATGGTCTGGGGCGTCACGGTGCTCACGCGTGGGGACGAGCCCAAGCTGGTCGTCGCGGGCCACGTGATGCTGGGCATCGGGTTCATCGCCGCCTGCGTCAGCACCGTGGCGACCGCGTCGACGAAGTTCGTCCTGATCCAGCAGTCCGCCGCCCGCGCACCGGGCAGCGGACCGCCGGACGGCGCGTACTCGCGCACCGTGGGCGCGGTCCTCGTCGCGGTCCCGGCGCTGCTGGCGGTGACGGGCCTCGTGATCGCCGCGACCCTGTACGCGCGCGGCGGCACCCCGCAGCTGGTCGCCGCGCACGTGCTGACCGGGCTGTCGCTGATCTGCGCCGCCCTCGTCGCGCTGGTCGCCAGCATCGTGCGGCAGGTGCGCAACGAGTTCGGCGACGCCGAGCGCTACCGGTGGACGTGGTGGGTGGTGGCGATGGGGACGATCAACGTCGTCCTCGGCATCGGGGTCCTGCTGGCGTCGGACGACCCGAGCCGCCTGGCACCGGGCATCGTGCTCATCGGCCTGGGGCTGGTGTGCTTCAGCATCCTGTCGAAGGTGCTGCTGCTCGCGCTCGTGTGGCGCCAGGTCTTCGCGCTGGCCAACCGCATCCCGCTGATCCCGGTGGGGACCGCGCTCGCCTGCCTGTTCACCGCGGCGTTCCTCTTCGAGGGCACCGAGCGGAACGCGGGCCTCTTCGTGCCCGCCCACGTCATGGTCGGCCTGGGCGCCGTGTGCTTCACGCTGTTCTCGATCGTGTCGATCCTCGAGGCGGGCACCTCGAAGTCGTCCTGAGGGGCGACGCACCCGTACGGCTCGCACGCCCGTGGGCTGCGCGGACGCACGCCGTGAGGCAGGGTGTGCGGGTGGACGAGACCGCGGAGACCTTGCCGGCCCGGGCCGACGACGCGGCCGCTCGAGCCGTGGCGCACCCGGCGTGGCGGTACGTCGCGGCCGCCCTCGTGTGCGGGTCGGCGGTGCTCATGTTCGCGATCCACGTCCGCCCGCTGGCGTACCTGCCGCTCGTCGTCGGGATCGCCCTCGGCTGGGCGGTCGACCGGGTGCTGGGGCGGGACCTGCTGATCATCGGCGCCGGCATGGGCATCGTCAGCACGATCCCGCTGGGTGCGGACCTGTCCGACGCCAGCATGCTGCGCTTCACCCTGGCCCTCGGGCTGGCCGTCGTGATCCCGTACGTGCTGTCCCGGCACGTCCTGGGCGACGACGTCATCCGGTTCCCGTGGCGCACCGGACGGCGCTGGACGCGCACGCAGTGGGCCTACCTCATCGGCGTGCAGACCGCCGGGTACCTGCTGCTCCCCTTCTACTTCCTGTCGTCCGGCGCGTACCGCAACTGGCCGACGGTGATCGAGGGCCAGGAGATCGCGCGCCTCTTCGTGGGCGTCAACGCCGTGGGCACGTGGGACGAGCTGTTCTTCATCTGCACCGTCTTCGCCCTCCTGCGGCGCCACTTCCCCGTGTGGGCGGCGAACCTGCTGCAGGCGACCGTGTTCGTGTCGTTCCTGTGGGAGCTGGGCTACCGCGAGTGGGGCCCGCTGCTGACGATCCCCTTCGCGCTGATCCAGGGCTTCACGTTCTCCCTCACCAAGTCCCTGACGTACGTGCTGGTGGTGCACCTGCTCTTCGACGCCGTCGTCTTCATGGTGCTGGTGCACGCCCACACCCCCGAGCTCTTCGACATCTTCATCACCGCCCCCGCGCGCTGACGCCCGCACGAGAGGACCCCCATGACGGACGCCCTGACCACCTGGGCCGGCAGCCACACGTTCCGCGGCGGGCCCGTGGTGCACCCGACGAGCGTCGACGAGGTCGCCGAGGTCGTCGCCGGCGCCCGGCACGTGCGAGCCCTGGGCTCGCGGCACTCGTTCCACGACCTGGCGGACTCCCCCGGCACGCTCGTCGTGCTGGACCGGCTCGAGGTGCCGACGGTGGTCGACCCGGACGCGGGCACCGTGACCGTGGGCGCCGGCGTGCGCTACGGCGAGCTCGCGATCGACCTGCACGCGGCCGGCTGGGCGCTGCACACCATGGCGTCCCTGCCGCACATCGCGGTCGCGGGCACGGTCGCCACCGCGACCCACGGCTCGGGCGTCACCGCGCCGAACCTCTCGGCCGCCGTCCGGGGGCTGGAGATCGTCGGCGCGGGCGGGGAGGTCCGCACGCTCGGACCGGACGACCCCGAGCTCGCCGGGTCGGTCGTGGCGCTGGGCGGCCTGGGCGTCGCGACGCGGGTGACGCTCGCGATCCAGCCCACCTACGACGTCGCGCAGGAGGTGTGGCTCGACCTGCCGTGGGCCGCGGCGCTCGACCGGTTCGACGACCTGATGGCGTCGGCGTACTCCGTGAGCCTGTTCACCGACTGGACCGGGGACGACGTGGCGCAGGTGTGGCGCAAGCACCGCGTCGACGCGGACGGCTGGACCCTGCCGGGTCCCGGTGACGTCCTCGCGGGTGCGCGCCCCGCCCCGGGTCCCGTGCACCCCGTGCCGGGCCCGGACCCCGTGGCCTGCACGGAGCAGGGCGGTGTGCCCGGACCGTGGCACGAGCGGCTCCCCCACTTCCGTCTCGACTTCACGCCGTCGGCGGGCGACGAGCTGCAGTCGGAGTGGCTCGTGCCCCGCGAGCACGCGGTCGAGGCCATCGAGGCCCTGCGCGGCATCGGCCACCTGACGTCACCGCTGCTGCTCGTCAGCGAGATCCGCACGGTCGCCGGCGACGACCTGTGGCTGTCCACCGCCCACGGCGGGGACCGCGTCGCGCTGCACTTCACGTGGCAGCCGCGGCGGGCCGAGGTGGAGGCCGTGCTGCCGGTGATCGAGGAGGCCCTCGCGCCGTTCGGCCCCCGCCCGCACTGGGGCAAGCTCTTCGCCGACGAGCAGCGCACGCTGCGCGAGCTCTACCCGCGGTGGGACGACCAGGTCGCCCTCCTGCTGCGGCGTGACCCCGAGGGCGTCTTCGCGAACGACTTCCTCACGCGGTACGGGCTGCGCGGCTGACCTGCGGCCGGCCCGGACGCGTCAGCGCACGGGTGCGGCCGGCTCCTGCGCGCGGGCAGCGGCGACCGCCTCGGCGACGAGCCGGTCCGTCGCCGCCGCGCGCCGGCGGGCGCGCCGCCGCCCGACCCACGCGGCGAGGACCAGGAGGACGAGGGCTGCCAGCACGGTCCACGGCACGGCGACCGTGGACGCGCTCGCCGTGACCGGCGCGAGGGTCGCACCGTCCGAAGCCACCTCGGGCACGAGGCGCACGGTCGCCGTGAGCCGCAGCAGGGGCCGCACGCCCTCCACGGGCACCACCACCGTGGTCCGCTCGCCCGGCAGCAGCTCCGGCACGTCGACCCGGGCCACCTGCTCGCCCCAGCCGAAGGGCCCGGTCACGGTGACCGTCGCCGGGCCCTGGATCCGCAGGTTGCCGGTGTTGACCACCTCGACGTCGACGTCCGCGGACCCGGTCGCGGTGGGGTCGGGCGTGCCGTGGTGCACCACCCGCAGCCGCTCGAGGGCGGCGCCCGGTGCGCGCGGCCCGTCGACGCGCAGGTGCAGCCGTGCACCCAGGCGCCGATCGACGCTCACCCCGTCGGCACGCTCACTGACCAGCGACGTCACGACGCCGCCGGCGTGGTCGCCGGGCTCGGCGTCGTCCGGGACCCGCAGCGTGAACGGCACCGTCACGCTCTGACCCGGCGGCACCACCACCTCCGGCGTCGCGACGTCGACCCACGCCCCGACGCCCGTGGACACCTGGTCCGGGCGCAGCAGGTCCAGCACCCCCCGCGTCGTGGTGAACGCGTCGGCGGCGTACACCTGCAGCGTCGTCTCCGCGGTGCCGTGGTTGCTGACCACGAGGGCGTCCTCGAGCGTCCCGCCGGGCGCCGCGGTGTAGGCGAAGCTCGCCCGTCCGGGGCCGTGCGGCTCACCGTCGGCGGGCCGGACACCCCAGGTGACGGTGGTGTCGGCTGCCGGATCGTCGGCATCCGTCCCCGCGCCGGGCGCCGGGGTGACGGTGGCGGCGGGGACGGCCGACGCCGCAGGGGCCAGGAGGACAGGAGGCACCGCGGCCGCCAGGCCGACGAGCAGGGCACCGACGAGTCCGGCGGCCCGTCGGGCAGATGGGCGGAGGGCCGACGTGCGGGGGCGGGACATGCGGGGCTCCTGGGACGGGTCGGCGTGGGCGGGGTCGGGCGTGGGC
>JAEWEJ010000236.1 GCA_023389455.1 Actinomycetes bacterium
GCGCAGCGCGGCCGCCACCCCGCGGATGCCGGTCACCAGCACGCGGACACCGACGAGCACGGCCACGACCAGCACGGTCACGTCGGGCCACGCGAGTGCCAGGACGCCGAGGACGACCGACGTCACGCACGACAGCGCGGCGTTCGCCCGGCCGGTGCCCTGGGCCCGCCGGGCGGCCAGGGCGTCGAGCACGCCGTCGGCGACGAGCGCGACGCCCACCACGCGGGCCAGCACGGCGATCGTCGGCCCGGGCCAGGCGACCACGACGCCCGCGGCCAGCAGGTACGCGACGCCGGCGAGCCACCACCAGCGTGCCGTCGCGCCCGCGTCCGAGGCCTCGGCCGGGCGGTCCGCCACCAGGTGGACGACACCCAGCGCGGTGAGCCCCGCGACGACCGCGACGACGAGCACCGCGAGGGACACGAACGGGCGCAGCGCCAGGACGGCGCCCACGGGCACCGCCAGCGACGAGACGACGAGCAGCGCCCACCGCGCGCCCGGGTGCGCACGTCGCGCGGGCTGGACCATGACGTGAACGTAGCGACCCGCGGACGTCCGGGGTGCATCGGGTCGGGTCGCGTCGCGCGGGGTGGTCCCGGGAGGGAGCGGCCCGCGGGCGGATGAGAGAGTGCTCACCTTTTCGGGTGATCCGGTCCTCGTCCGGTCGTGGAGGACGGCATGCTGCTCCCTGGGCGATTCGTCCGGATCGCCGTCGACGTCGACGGGAGCGCCGTGCTCGCACAGCCGTGGCCGCCCCCGGCCCCGGGCCCGCGGCAGCCCCGCGACGCGCACGGGTCCGTGTGGGCCAACGACGTGGGACGTGCGCTCGTGCGGCGCGCGGGACCGCCGTTCCCCACCGTGGACGCGGTGGCCTCCGCGGGGTGGCCCGCCGCCGACCCCGCGACCCGCAGCCGTCCTGGTCAGGGGCTGCGCGGTGAGCGCGACCCGTGGGCGTCCGACGGTCCCGAGCCCGACGCGTCGACGCGCGCCCGTCCGCTGCCCGCGCGGTGGCAGCCGCAGGAGGAGTGGATCCCCGACCCCGCGCGGGCCCCCGAGCAGCGCTGGACGCCGGAGCAGGACTGGCTCGGTCTCTTCGCCACGCAGGGCGACGCGCGGCCGGCCGACGAGCACGCCCTCCCGCTGCCGCCCAGGGGTCGTCGGTGGCTCGTCGCGGTGGCGGTGGTGCTGCCGCTGGCGCTGGTCGCGGCGCTCGTCGCTGCCCTGGCCTGACGGCGCCCCCGGGCCGGTCGTGTCCGCGTCGCTACCGTGGGCACGTGAGCGACGCGACCCCGGGCCCCACCGCGGCCCCCGACAACGAGCTGCGGACCGACGGTGAGCGGCGCACGGTGCAGGCGCTGGACGCCGCCGGCATCCCCTACGTCCGGACCCGGCACGGGCGCGTCGGCTCGCTCGCGGAGGCCGCCGCGGCGCGGGGGATCGACCCGGCGGACCTCGTCAAGACGATCGTCGTGCGGCGCGGTGACGACGACTTCCTGCTCGTGCTGCTGCCGGGCGACCGGCAGATCTCGTGGCCCCGGCTGCGGGCGCTGCTCGGCGTCTCGCGCCTGTCGATGCCGGACGCGGCGGTGGCCAAGGACGTCACGGGCTACGAGCGCGGCACGATCACGCCGTTCGGCGCGACGCGGGACTGGCCCGTCGTCGTGGACCGGCGCGCCGTCGGGCGGCGGGTGTCGATCGGCGGCGGCGGGCACGGCGTGGGGATCGAGCTGGCCACCGACGACCTGGTGCGGGCGCTGGGGGCGACGGTGGCGGACGTGAGCGAGGACGCCTGACGCCTGGGCCGTGCCACGTCCAGGTTGTGTCGGCGTCAACCCGTCGTCATCTCCCGGTCAAGCAGCGGGTGCGGCGTGCGAGGGTGGCGGGGAACAGCCGCACCGCCGCTCACGTTGGGGCCAGCGAGGCGTCCCGCCGCCGCGCCGATGTCGGCGGCGGTGGGTAGCGTCTTCCCGCCCGTCGCACCCCGGTACGACGACGTACCGGACCGAGGCACGAGGAGCACGAACGCCACATGACCGAGCTGACCACCGAGCACGTCGAGCACGTCACCGAACCCGAGGACCACGAGATCCGCGTCGAGCACCGCGGCGAGCGGGCCGTCGTCCGCCTGGTCGGTGAGATCGACACGTCGCTGCGGGAGTCGGCGTCGGCGTCCATGGGGCTCGCGCTGATGAGCGGCCTGCCGATCCTCGTCGACGCGAGCGACGCGACGTTCATCGACTCGTCGGGCGTCGCCTTCGTGCTCCAGCTGCACCTCGCGGCCTCCGAGGCCGGCGTCGCGCTGACGCTGCACGACCCGCGCCGGGTGCTGCGCGACGTGCTCGACATGGTCGGCCTGGGCGCCGCGATCCCCGACGACGAGTGAGCCGTCGCCGCGTCGATCGCGGCGATGTCGGACGGCTCGGTTACGTTCCGGGCATGCGGTTGCTGCACACGTCGGACTGGCACCTGGGCCGGACCCTGCACGGGGTCGACCTGCTCGACCACCAGGCGGCGTACCTGGACCACCTGGTCGACGTGGTCCGCACGGAGCAGGTCGACGCGGTCGTCGTCGCCGGTGACGTGTACGACCGGGCGATCCCGCCCGTCGAGGCCGTGACGCTGCTGTCGGACACGCTGGCGCGGCTCGCGGAGCACACCACGGTCGTGGTGACGTCGGGGAACCACGACTCCGCGACCCGGCTCGGGTTCGGTTCCGCGCTCATGCGCGAGCGGGTGCGGCTGCGCACGCGGGTGGCGTCGTCGGCCGAGCCCGTCGAGGTCGGGGACGTCCTCGTCTACGGGCTGCCGTACCTCGACCCCGACGTGTGCCGGGCTGAGCTGGCCCCCGTCGCCCAGGACGGCACGCGCACGCTGCTCGCGCGCTCGCACGAGGCCGTGACGTCCGCCGCGATGGCGCGCGTGCGTGCCGACGTCGACGCCCGCCGGGGCGGCGCGAGGCCACGGGTCGTCGTCGCAGCCCACGCCTTCGTCGTCGGCGGCCGCGCGAGCGAGTCCGAGCGCGACATCCGCGTCGGTGGTGTCGACCACGTGCCGGCCGACGTCTTCGCGGGCGCGGACTACGTGGCGCTCGGCCACCTGCACGGCCCGCAGGTCGTGACCGGGCCCGAGGGGACCGTGATGCGGTACTCCGGGTCGCCGCTGGCGTACTCGTTCTCCGAGCAGCACCACACCAAGTCGTCCGTGCTGGTGGACCTGTCGGGTGCCCACGTGTCGACGACCCTCGTGCCGGCTCCCGTGCCGCGCCGCCTCGCGGACGTCACCGGCACCCTCGAGGACCTGCTGGGGGCAGCGGGGGAGCCGCACCTCGACGCGTGGGTGCGGGTGACCGTGACCGACGCCGCGCGGCCCGCCGACCTGTTCCGTCGGGTGCGGCAGCGGTTCCCGCACGCGCTCGTCGTGCAGCACCGCCCGGAGCGCAACGACGACGAGCGCGCACGGCCCGTGCTCGTCACCGCCGCCGCCGACCCCGTCGAGGTGGCCGCGGACTTCGTCGCCCACGTCACCGGCGCCCGCCCGACCGAGGCCGAGCGGCTGGTGCTGCGCGCGGCGCACGAGCACGTGGCCGCGGCGGAGCGGAGCGCCTGATGCGCCTGCGCTCCCTGACCGTCCAGGCCATCGGGCCGTTCGCCGACCGGCACACCGTCGACCTCGACGCGCTCGGCGCGTCCGGGCTGTTCCTGCTCGAGGGCCCGACCGGTGCGGGCAAGTCGACGCTGATCGACGCGGTCGTGTTCGCCCTCTACGGCAAGGTCGCCGGCGCTGACGCGTCGGACGAGCGCCTGCGCTCCGCCTACGCGGCCGACGACGTGGAGAGCGTGGTCGAGCTCGTCTTCGAGGTGCCGTCGGGCATCTACCGCGTCCGGCGCACCCCCGCGCACCAGCGTGCCAAGCGCCGTGGCACGGGCACGACCACGGCACAGGCCAGCGTCAAGGCGTGGCGGCTGCCGGCGGACGCGGACGTGTCCGGCGGGCCGGACGCGCTGGACGGCGTCGGCGAGCTGCTCGGCACCCGGCTCGACGAGGTCGGCGCCGAGCTGCAGCGCGTCGTCGGGCTCGACCGCACGCAGTTCGTCCAGACCGTGGTGCTGCCGCAGGGCGAGTTCGCGCGGTTCCTGCGCGCCACCGGCGAGGAGCGCCGGGTGCTGCTGCAGAAGATCTTCGGCACCCAGGTGTACGAGCAGATGCAGCAGCGGCTGGCGGCGCTGCGGGCCGAGGCGGCGCGGACCGTCGAGGCGTCCCGCGGACGCCTCGGCGAGGCCGTGGCCCACCTGCTCGGCGCGTGCTCGTGGGGGGTCGAGGAGCAGGCGGTGGCCCGGGCAGCGCTCGACGACGCGGTCACGGCGACCCCGGTCTCGCCTGCCGTCGGGGCCGTGCTCGCGACCCTGACGTCGGGCCTCGACGAGGCCGCCGACGCGCTCGCCCGTGAGGCGGCGACGGCCCGCAC
>JAEWEJ010000266.1 GCA_023389455.1 Actinomycetes bacterium
GTGGGAGGAGATCGTCGCAGCCGCGGCGGGAGACTGGCACTCCGTGGGCCTGCGAGCGGACGGCACGGTCACTGCCGTGGGGAACGACCGCAGGGGACAGTGCGAGGTCAGCGGATGGCGCGGCATCACGTCGGTCTCGGCCGGCTACCTGCCCACCGTCGCCGTCACCGGGACGGGCCGGGTGCTCGCTGCCGGCGACCGCGGTGCCGGTGTCGCGGAGGTGCCGGACTGGCGCGACGTGGTCGCGGTGTCGGCGGGCAGCCACCACACCGCAGGGGTCGACACCCGAGGACAGGTCGTGGCCGCCGGCGACAACAGCCGCGGGCAGTGCGACACCGCCTCGTGGCGTGACGTGGTGGCCGTCGCCGCCGGATCGACGCCCACCCTCGGCCTCCGGTCGGACGGGACTGTCCTCGCCGCCGGCGACAACGACGGCGGCCGGTGCGATGTGGCGGGCTGGCACGTCCGGACCCGATGAGCGCGCCGGGCCCTGCTGCGCGCTAGTCGTCCCACGAGCGGCCGTGCCACCACCCGTCGCCGGGGCGGAGCGACCACGTCGGGACGGTCGCCGCCTCGAAACGTGCGTCGAGCGGGCGGACTGCGGCCGAGACGCGCCGGCCCCGGCGTCCGCCCCGGCGGATCACCGCCTCCAGGCGGTCGCGCGCCTCGAGCCCGAAGTACCCGCCGCAGGCGGGGCACTCGCACTCGAACGGCGCGGTCGGCGCGGCGCTCTCGGCGAGGTGGACCAGCTTGGTCCAGGCGTCGAGGTACTCCTTGACCTCGCTGGGGCGGCGGGGGCGCCGCGGACGGCGCTGGGGCGCGCTCAACGCGCGGAGGGCGCTCCGATCGGGAGGCGCCGCGGACCGTGATTCATGTGGGACGCCGTGACGTGGCGTGGCCGGTGCGTGCCGGATGGGGCAGCGTCACCCTAGCGGATGGTCGGCGGCCCCGGGCGGCTCCAGCACGGGTTCGAGGTCGAGACCGTCGTGGCGCAGTGCGTCGCCGAGATCCGACGAGTCCTCACGGGAGCTCCGGTCGGGTCAGTCGAACTCCACCGCCGTGTCCCGCGGGTACTCGCCGCTGGCGAGCTTCACCAGCTGCGCGTGCGCGTACTCGCAGACGAGCGCATGGCGGTACACCATGCGCGGCACGTCGACGTTCGAGTCCATCCACAGGCTCATGCCGGCGAGCTTCCAGTGCCGGAAGGTGTCGTCGCCGGTGATGACGGCGAGGATCTCGAGGAACGAGTCGTCGAATCGCATCGAGTGCACCGCACGGCGGTACTCGTCCGAGCTGAGCGCCACCGCGAACGGGATGTTCATGAAGCACAGCGCCGTCTGGATGTCGAGGCGGACCAGTCGCCGGCGATGCCGCTCGGCGTCGAGCGGCGGGATGTCCAGCTGACGGAAGTCGAGCGGGTCGCGGGCGACGAGAGGCACGGCGTCCAGCGCGATGAGCACGTCGTACACGTTGACGTCGTGCTCGACGACGGCCTGGTCGCCCAGCTCGGACAACGACTCGGGACGCAGCGTGACGGGCTCGATGCCCACCGGGGTGTTGCGGATGATGAAGTTCACCAGGTTCGTCTCGATGACGAAGTGGCGCAGCAGCAGGTCCACGGCGTCGGGTGACACGCACCGCCGCAGGAACCAGACGCAGAGGAAGTCCATCGTCCCCAGCGGCATCCACCGGAAGGGCAGGACGCGCTTCAGCACGCGGATGATCGTGACGAGCACCCGCGAGAGCACCATCGCGATCGGGTAGAGCCAGCGCCGGGACGGACGTCGCTGGTCGTCGATGATCTGCCGGACCACCGCCCGGTCGAGCGGGACCGAGGGGTCGGCGAAGATCGCCTCCCACATGCTCGGGTCGGAGCGGACGAACTCTGCCACGTCAGCGATCCAGCTCTTCGAGCTGCAGCGCGTAGAGCCGGGCGACGACCTGCGCGCACCGCACGATCTCGTCGGCGGTCGCGTCGTCGATCAGGCCGGACGTCAGGATCGCCTCCATGTCACCGGTGTGCGCGCCGTCCGCCTCCTGGTGGTACGTCATGAAGTGGACCTGGTTGTCGGCGAGGCCGAGCACCTCCTGGAACCGGGCCGCCCACTGCGCCGCGCGGCGGGCGCCCAGGCCCTCGATGATGAACATCGCACCGAGCAGACCTGCGGGGTTCGGCCTGCTGGCGTAGGTGAAGAGGTAGCCCGAGAGGGCCTCCGACCCGACGTTCTTGCGCCCGGCCCGCAGCTCTTCGCGCGACCCACCGAGCGCGACGTAGTCGGCCTCGAGCAGGAAGTGGTCCCGGTGCTCCTCCTCGGCGTGCTTGATGGCCGCCGCGCGCAGCTCGAAGTGGTCGATGTCGAAGTTGGACGCCGCACGCGCGATCCACAGCGATCCGTCGATGACCTGCTGGCGCAGGTTGAACAGCAGCCGCAGGTAGTCCTCGAGCGTGACGGTGCCGTCGTCGAGGCGCTGCAGCACAGGCACCTTCGCCAGGTGGTCCTCGAGCTCGAGCCAGACCTCGCCGAGGCGGTCGAGGAGCGAGGCGCCCGCGGCGTCCGTCCCGCCGGCCGTCGACGGGACGGTCGAGGTGGCACTGGTCATGACGATGCTCCTTGCGGACGGGTCGGGGCGACGACGGTGAGCTGGGCGAAGGCGAACGAGAAGCGGCCGGACTCCGGCACGGCAAGCAGGATGGTCTCCCCGGGTTCGAACCGGCCCGTGCGCCACGCCTCCTCGAGGGCGATGAAGATGCTGGCCGACCCGGTGTTGCCGCGGGTCTCGAGGTTGGAGAACCACCGGTCGGTGTCGAGGGAGGGGATGCGCCGACGCAGCGCGTCGAACGCGACGTCCCGGAAGACGTTGGTGCTGTAGTGGCAGATGACGTGGTCGAGGTGCCGGACGTCGACCAGCCCGATGTCCACGAGCTCCTCGAACTGCGCGATCCCGGCCTGCGCGAGGTCGTCGAGCATGCCGACGTCCTGCCGCAGGACGAACATGCCCGCGGCCTGCGCGTCCGCGAGGGCGACGTCCTGCCAGGTGCCGCCGACGTGGGTCTCGTCACCGCTCATGCCGGCGCGCATGCACACGGCGTGGGCGTGGGCGAGCGACACCTGCCGGATCCAGTCGACCCGCAACGAGAGCCTCGTGGGGTGCGGCTGGAACTCGACGACGACGGCCCCCGCCCCGTCGGAGAGCATCCACCGCAGGAAGTGCGCGTCCATGCCGGCGCGGAACCCCTCGTACCGACGCTGCCGCAGGCTGCGGCTCGGCAGCTCCGAGGCCACGACCGCCCCGCGCGGGTGGTCGCCGAGCCGGACCTTGCTGACCACCGCGTCGAGCGCCGCCATGCTCGAGGCGCAGACGCCCGACGCGGACAGCAGCTGCATCGGCCCGCCGCCGAGCCGGCCGTGCACCATGCCGGCGAACCCGGGCACGAGCACGTCGCCCATCGTCGTCGCGGTCGCGAGCATCCTCAGGTCCGTCGGTCGGATGCCGCGGTCGTCGAGCGCCGCGGTGAGCGCCTTGACCGCGAGCTCCTCGTTGAGCTCGGTGGGTTCACCGTGCTCGTCGAGGGCGTAGTGCCGCTGCCTGATGCCGTTGGACGCCAGGATGCTGCCGCGGATGCGTGCGGTGACGGCGTCGTCACCGCCGAGCCGCGCCGCCATGCCGTCGTTGTCGACCGGGGGGCCGGGAAGGTAGCGACCGAAGCCCGTGAGGTACGCGCGCGCGGTCGCCGTCATGGCGGGAGCCTAGGTCCGACGCACCACTCCGGGGGCCCGCTACCCGGGTGACGAGTCAGGGCGTCGGTGGCGCGCGGCGCGTCCGCGACGGGCTTCAGGCGTCAGGCACCCCACCTAATCGTTTGTGCCGTCGCCGTCGCCCCGGCCCCGTGCCAGGCTGACCCCCGACCTCGGCGCGTGAACGTTCACAACGATGTGGACCACGCCGCGCTCTCGATCCCAGGAGGCAGACGACATGCTCCGGACCGCCCGAAGGCTGCTGCTCGCCGTCACGCTCAGCGTCGCACTGGCCGGAGGTGTCGTGGCACCGTCCGCGCCTGCCTCCGCCGAGAGCAACGGGGGCACCCGCGTGATGCCCCTGGGCGACTCGATCACGGAGGGCATCGGCATGTCCGGAGGCGGTGGCTACCGCGTCGGGCTGTGGCAGCGCCTGGCGCAGGGCGGCTACACGACGGACTTCGTCGGGTCCGGGTTCAACGGGCCGGCCAGTCTCTGGGACCACGACCACGAGGGGCACTCGGGCTGGCGGATCGACCAGATCGACGCCAACGTCGTCAACTGGGTGCGGACCTACCAGCCGCGCACCGTGCTGCTGCACATCGGCACCAACGACATCAGCCAGAACCGCGACCTGGCGAACGCACCGAACCGGCTCGCGGGGGTCATCGACAAGATCACCAGCACGTCCCCGCAGACCGACGTCTTCGTCGCGACCCTCATCCCGATCTCGTACGCGGACTCGCAGGTGCGGGCCTACAACTCCGCCATCCCCGGCATCGTGTCGAGCAGGGCCGACGCCGGCAAGCGCGTGCACCTCGTCGACATGTACCGGGCGGTCAGCCTCTCCGACCTCCCCGACGGCGTGCACCCCGACGCGAACGGCTACGACAAGATGGCGGCCGCCTGGTACGCGGCGCTGCGTGCCGTTCCGGGGAGCATCGGCAACCCGGCGGGTGGCGGTGCCGACCCGACCCCGAGCCCGACCCCCGGCAACCCCGGGAGCTCCGGCCCGGTGGACACCTCGGCCTGGTACACGCTCGTCAACCGCAACAGCGGCAAGGCCATCGACGTGTACAACCTGTCCACCACCGACGGCGCACGCATCACCCAGTGGTCCCGCAACGGCGGCAACCAGCAGCAGTGGCAGTTCGTCAGCACCGGCAACGGCTACTACAAGGTGAAGTCGCGACTGTCGGGCAAGGTCCTCGACGTGGCCGCGAAGTCCACCGCCGACGGTGCGGCGATCCAGCAGTGGAGCGACACCAACGGCGCCAACCAGCAGTTCAGCGTCCGGACGATCGACGGGTACGTCCAGCTGATCGCCCGGAACAGCGGCAAGGCGGTCGAGGTGCAGGGCGCCTCCACCAGCGACGGCGGGAACATCGTCCAGTACAGCGACTGGAACGGCTCGAACCAGCAGTGGCAGCTGGTCAGGGTGGGCTGAGCCCGGCGCGTCGCCGGGATCACCTGGTGCGGCGCCTCGCTGACGCCGACCGGTGCCGCGCTGTTCACGGTCGGCGGGCATTGGCGGCCGTCCGTCCGACTGGTTCCCTGGAGATGTGTACAGGGCGTTCCCGCCGTTCGCGGCCTGGCGGTTCGTCGACGCGGTCGACGGGTTCGAGGTGGTCTACCTCGAACCCGGCAGGCTGCGCGGGCACACGTCCGCCGTCGAGGACGGCCGGCCTTACGCCGTCGCGTACGACATCACGCTCGACGGCGACTGGAGGACCCGGTCGGTCCGCGTCTGGTCCGACACCGTGGAGGGGTCGCGCGCCACCGAGCTCGTCTCCGACGGCCAGGGCAGCTGGACCGTCGACGGCCGGCCGGCGCCCCATCTGGACGGGCTCCTCGACGTCGACCTCGAGGCGTCCGCCTGCACGAACACGCTGCCGGTCCACCGTGTGACGCTGCCCGTCGGCGAGGAGGTCGCCACCCCCGCCGTGTACGTCCAGGCGGCCGACCTCGTCGTCCGTCGACTCGGCCAGACCTACCGACGCCTGGACGACGACCACTTCGCCTACCGGTCGGAGGGCGGGTTCGAGGCCGTGCTCACCTACGACGCGTACGGGCTCGTGCTCGACTACCCGGGCATCGCCGTGCGGTTCGCCTGACGCTGACCATGACGGTCGACTCATGACGGTCATGACGGTCGACACGTGACGGTCGACGGCCCGCACCGGGGCGTGCCAGCGTGAACCATGCGCCATCACATCGAGCTGAGCGCGGGGCCCATCGACTACGAGGACACGGGCGGCGACGGCCCCGTGCTCGTCCTCGCGCACGGCGTCCCCATGAACGAGACGCAGTGGCGCAAGGTCGTGCCGCTGCTCACCGGGTGCCGGTGCATCCTGCCGACCCTCCCGCTGGGCGGCCACCGGCAGCCGATGCGCCCGGGCGCGGACCTGTCCCACCGCGGTGTCGCGCTGCTGCTCGGCGAGCTCCTCGAGCGGCTGGACCTCACGGACGTGACGCTCGTGCTCAACGACTGGGGCGGTGGGCAGTTCCTGGTCTCCGAGGGCCGCGCGCAACGCGTCGGGCGGATGGTGCTGGTGGCGTGCGAGGCGTTCGACAACTTCCCGCCCGCACCGGCGAAGGGCTTGGCGACGGCCGCCCGGGTGCCGGGCGGGATCTGGCTGGTCGTGCAGCTCATGCGCACCCGCTGGTTCCGGCACAGCCGTCGTGCCTACGGTGCGATGAGCCTGCGCGGCATCCCGGACGAGGTCTTCGACGACTGGATCGCACCCGCGAGGCGGTCCCGGGCGATCCGGCGCGACTTCGCGGCGTTCGCGGCCTCGGCGCCGGACCGCGCGACGCTCCTGGCCTGGTCCGAGCGGCTCGCCGCCTTCACGGGTCCCGTGCTGGTGGTGTGGGCGCTGGACGACCTGCTGATGCCGCGCGCCCACGGGCCTCGCCTCGCGGCCCTCTACCCCGCCGGGCGCCTGGTCGAGATCGCCGACTCCTCGACCCTCGTCCCCGAGGACCAGCCCGAGCGGCTGGCCGAGGTGATCCTCGCGTTCCTCGGGGAGCCGGCCGAGCCGCGTCCGGCGCGGACCCGCTGACGTCCACCGTCATGCCGGCAGCACAGGGGACGACCCGGGATGCCGCCTACCGGTGGCCCGGGCGGAGAAGGAGAACGTGTGGACACCGAGCGTCGTGTGGTGCGGACGTCGGCGGGCGTCGTCGAGGTCGTGGTGCGTGCCGACGCCGGTGCGCCGGGCGACACCGTCCTGTACCTCCACGGGGGGCACGAGTCCGCAGAGGCTGCTCCTGCCTGCCGGGTGTACGTCGAGCTCGGTCGCCGCGTCGTCGCGGTGTCACGCCCGGGGTACGGGGGCACCGACGTGGGGCCGCTCTCCCCCGCCGACTTCGCACCGCAGATCGACGAGGTGCGTGCCGCGCTCGGGGTCGATCGGTTCACGGCGGTGGTGGGCACGTCGTTCGGCGGGCAGCAGGCCGTGCAGTACGCCGTGCAGTGGCCCGCTCGGGCGCGCTCGCTGATCCTGCACTCGGCCGCCCCGTCGACGCTGCCGTACCCGGACGTCGCGCTGCAGCGGCTGCTCGGACCGGTCATGTTCCACCCGAGGGTCGAACGGCACGTGTGGGGCGCCACCAGGACGCTGATGCGCCGGGCGCCCGAGGTCGGCCTGCGCATGATGCTGGCACCGCTGTCGACGGTGCCCCTGGCCACGTGGTTCCCCCAGGTCACGGAGGCGGACCGGGCGGACATGCGGAACCTCTTCGCCACGATGCGCTCCGGACGTGGGTTCGTCGTCGACCTCGCCCACGCCGGCGCCGACCAGGGACCGACCCGTCGCGCGGCGCAGCAGCGCGTGGCGTGCCGGACGCTGGTCACCGGCTCACGTCATGACGCAGGGGTGACCTGGGCGCACGCCGAGGACCTCGCCTCCACCATCCCGCGCGCGAGCCTCGTCGACCTCGGGGCGCCCTCGCACCTCTTCTGGATCGGCGAGAGCCGTACTCGACTTCGCGAGGTGGTCGACGGCTTCCTCGCCGGCGTGTGAGGTCGGTTCTGCCAGGATCGACCGCGTGGACATCAGGTCGGTCGACCCCCGCGACCAGACGTGGGAGCTGGACCAGCCGAGCTATCGGGTGTACTTCCACGACGCCGATGGCGCGTCGGACGAGTACGAGATGCGCGGCGGCGACGTCGTCGACGTGCTGACCTGGGCACGGGCGCAGGGGGCCGGCCGGTCGTTCATCGTCTACGTGTGCGTCCCCGGCGACGGGCTGGGTCTCGTCCGTCTCCAGGGCAGCGACCCGAACGCGCGCTGATCGCACGCGGACTCACGCGCCCCTAGCGTGAGCGGATGCACCCTCCCTTCGCCCCGTTCGACTCCGGTTGGATCAGCCGGCCGGGGGACGTCCGTCTCTACTGGGAGACGTCGGGCAGCCCCCAAGGCCGTCCCGCCCTCTACCTGCACGGCGGGCCCGGCAGCGGACTGCGGGGCGGTGGCTACCGTCGCCGGTTCGACCCCGAGCGCTACCTCGTCGTCGGGCTCGACCAGCGCGGCTGCGGGCGCAGCACCCCGTGGGCGATCGACGACCTCGACCACCTCGACGACAACACCACCTCCACCCTCATCGCCGACATCGAGGCACTGCGCACCCACCTGGGCATCGACAGCTGGCTCGTCCACGGGGCCTCGTGGGGGTCGACGCTCGCGCTGGCCTACGCGCTGGCCCATCCCGACCGCGTCACCGCGCTCGTGCTCACGGCAGTGACGACCGGGAGCCGCGAGGAGATCGACTGGATCACCGACGGCGTCGGCAGGGTCTTCCCCGAGGCGTGGGAGCAGTTCGCGGCGGCGACGCCGGCAGGTGAGCGCGTCGTCGACGACTACGCGCGACGGCTGCGTGATGCGGACCCGGCAGTGCGGTCCGCGGCAGCGGACGCCTGGGACGCCTGGGAGTCGACCCACATCTCGCTCGACCCCAGCTGGAAACCCGGGCCCTTGCACGACGACCCCCGTGAGCGGGAGAACTTCGCCACCCTCGTCACGCACTTCTGGGCCCACGACTGCTTCCTCCCCGGTGACGCGAGCGTCGTCGCCCGCGCACGCGAGCTCGAGGGGATCCCGGGTGTGCTCGTCCACGGGCGTCGGGACATCAGCGGTCCGGTCGTCACCGCGTGGAGGCTGCACCAGGCGTGGCCGGGCAGCGAGCTGCACGTCGTCGAGTCGGAAGGCCACGGGGGCGACGTGGAGATGGAACTCACCTGTCGGGCGATCGACGCGTTTGCGGATCGGTGAGCACGGCCGGCGCCGACGGCGCACCTGCCCTTTCGGAGTGCCCACCGAAGGACCTGGACACGATGAGACGGTGGCCCGCTCGCGGTGTGGGACTGGATCATGGCCGCATGCCTCCCGAGCCCGAGATCACCCTGATCCGAACCGACCGCCTGACGGCGAAGGCGCCCTACGCCTACGCCGCGGTGGTCGGTGACCTCGTCTTCACCGCCGGTGCCTGCCCGCTCGACGCCGACGGCAGGACGGTCGCCGTCGGCGACGTCGCCGGCCAGGCCCGCCAGGTGATGGCCAACCTCGAGACCGCCCTGCGTGCCGCCGGAGCAGAGCTGACGGACGTCGTCAAGACGACCGTCTACGTCGCCTCGACCCGGCAGTCGGACCTGGGGGCCGCCTGGGACGTCGTCCACGCGGCGTTCGGCGACCACGAGGCGCCCAGCACGCTGCTCGGCGTCACCGTCCTCGGCTACGACGACCAGCTCGTCGAGGTCGAGGCCGTCGCGATCCGTCGTCCGGGCCGCGCGTGACCACGACCGAGATCACCGCGGGTCTCGTCCGCGACCTGCTGCGCGACCAGCACCCCGACCTGGCCGACCTGCCGCTGCGCGAGGTCGACGGTGGTTGGGGCAACCAGATGTGGCGCCTCGGCGACGAGCTGGCCGTGCGGATCCAGCGGATGGACACGACGCCCGACCACCAGCTCAAGGAGCGGCGGTGGCTGCCGCTGCTCGCCCCGCGCCTGCCGCTGCCCGTCCCCGTCCCCGTGCGGGACGGTGCGCCGTCGGCGCGGTTCCCCAAGCTCTGGACGGTGATGACGTGGGTTCCGGGCACCCCGCTGGACCACGGCGAGATCACCCGCGGTGAGCACGCGGCCGACACCCTGGCGGCGTTCCTCCGGGCGCTGCACGTCGC
>JAEWEJ010000268.1 GCA_023389455.1 Actinomycetes bacterium
GCTCGGGGCCGCCGTCGCGGCGTCCGCCGTGCCGGCGCCGTCGGCGGCAGGCCCGTCCGCCTCGGCCTCGGGGACCGCGCCCGTGCGCAGCCCGCCGGCCTGCACGACGCCGCCCACGACCGGCCACCACGTCGCCGTCGCGGCGCCGTCGACGAGAATCTCGAGGCCACGGACCCCGACCGCGCGGTGCTCGGTCCACACCGCGCCGTCGCCGGCGGCGACCTCCTGCGGGCCGTCCGCGCCGTGCAGCCGCAGCCGGACCGGCCCGCGCACGACCGCGTGCACGGCACCGTCCTGCTCGGTGCGCAGGACCGCGAAGTCCGGCAGGGCGGCGAAGCCGTCGGCCGCCACGACACCGAGCGCCCCGAGGACGTCGCCGTCCGACCGGGCAACCTGCCACAGACCGTCGACCACCCGCCACGCGGCGTCCGGCTCGACGAGGGCGAGGAAGCCGTCACCCGCCACGGCGTTCCACTGCCCGGACTGGTACTCGTGGTGGCGGCGCGCGGTCATGCGGGATCCTCCTGGGCGTCGTCCTGCGGGGCGGCCGGGTGCGGGGCGGCCGCCGGGGCGGCGGTGCGGGGCACCGTCGCCCCGTTGAGCATCTCGTCCCACAGGTGCGGGCCGAGGTCGGGCACGGACCGCGGCGCGGTCGCGTGGGTCTGCTCGGCGGCGGGGGCGGTGGCGACGTCGACCACGACGACGCTCACGTTGTCGCGCCCCCCGCGCTCGAGCGCGTGCTGGACGAGCTGGGCGGCAGCCTCCTGCGGGTCGTCCGAGGCGCTGAGCACCTGGCCGATCTCGCCGTCCGTCAGCTCGCGCGTCAGCCCGTCCGTGCAGATGAGCAGGCGGTCGTCGGCACCCGCGGGCAGCAGCCAGTAGTCCGGCTCGGGCGGCTCGCCCGTCCCCAGCGCGCGCGTGAGCACGTGGCGCTCGGGGTGCCGGCGGGCCTCGGCGGGCGTCAGGTCCCCGGTGTCCAGCAGCTCCTGGACGACGGAGTGGTCGACGCTGACCTGCGCCAGACGCCCCTCCGACCAGCGGTACACCCGCGAGTCGCCGACGTTGAAGACGAGCCAGTACCAGCCGCCGTCGTGCTCCGTCACCGCGATGCCCGAGACGGTCGTGCCGCCCTGGCGCCCTCGCGTGAACTCGGTGCGGATGCGCGTGGAGGTGCGCGAGAAGCAGGCGTGCACGTCGTCGGACGACGCGGCCGGCTGCCCGGCGAGCTGGGCGAACTCCTCGACGGCGATCCTGCTGGCGAGGTCGCCCGCGTCGTGCCCACCCATGCCGTCGGCCACGAGGAACACCGGGGGGTACGCGAGGAGCGCGTCCTCGTTCACCTCACGGACCCGCCCTCGGTCCGTCGCCGAACCCCACGACGTTCGCACTGCACCACCCCGTCCCGACCTAGGAAGTCATCGGCGCACATGGTGCCTCACCTGAGCCGAACGGTTCACCTCCGTCCGCAGTGTTCACCCTCAGACGTTGAGCTGGAACACACCCCAGTACGCGAGGACGACCAGCAGCACCGCCGACGCCACGACGACCCCGACGGCCGCGACCCGCCGCACGACGCCGGGAGCCACGGGCACGCCCTCCTGCCGGGCGTCGTGCGCCCGGTGGGCCAGCAGGACACCGGTGAGCACCGCGACGATCCCCAGGACCCGCACCCCGAGCCACCCGCCCTGCACGACCCAGGCGTCGCGCTGGTAGTCCATCGCCAGCCGCGCGACCGCCCAGAGGTACCAGACCAGCGCGCCGACGGTCAGCACCGTGGCGCCACCGAGCGCGGCCAGGCGCACGGCGACACCGGGTGCGAAGCGGTCGGGCGCGGGTGCGTCGGCGGCGGGTGCGTCGGCGGGTGCGGTCCGCGTCGTGGCGGGCCGCCGCACCACACGGGTGGCCCCGACGGCGAGCGCGCACAGCACCATGAGCGACGGTGCGCCGATCACGAGCACGAGCAGGGCGGTCCCGTCGCGCAACCAGCGCGGCTGCGGCACCGGCCCGGCGACGTACGTCTGCGTCGGCTCGGCGCCCGCGACCTGCGGCGGCGTGCCGGCCGTCTCCGGCAGCCCGCGGACCCAACCGGACAGGTCCCGCAGGAACTCGGCGGTGGGCGTGCCGCCCACCCGGATGCCGTGGTCGGCGCCCTCGTAGTAGCGGATCGTGACGTCGCGGTTGCCGGCCACCGCCAGGTCGGAGCGCACCTGCAGCGCGCCCTGGACGATCGGCATGGACGCGTCGGCCGTGCCGTAGACGACCAGCACGGGCTGGGTCATGCGCTGCTGCCACGACGCGACGTCGAAGTCGGCGTACTCGAACCCGCCGCCGGGCATCGACATGCCGACGGCACGCGGGATGGCGCGGAACACCGCCTGCGGCACGTCCGTGTTGCGCAGGTACGCGTCCACGGCGAACGCCGCCTGCTGCCGCGGCGGCACCACCGGGGACGAGACGAGCACGACCCCCGCGATCGCGGGGTCCTCGGCGGCCATGACCGGTGCGATCCAGCCGCCCTCGCTCTCGGCGTAGACGACCACACGGTCGGGGTCGACCTCGGGCCGGTCCCGCAGCAGGTCCAGGGAGTGGTGGTAGTCGGCGGCCATCGCCACGTAGTCGCGGTGCTGCGTCGTGTACGTGTCCAGCCGCTTGTCGGGCACCATCGCCACGACGCCCGACTCGGCCAGGGCGTGGGCCTGCGCCAGGAACGCGCGGGTGTACCGCCCGGTGCCGGCACCGTGCACGAACAGGACGGCCGGGCCGGGCTCGGTCACACCGACGGGCAGGGAGATGCGTGCGCCCACCGTCGCCCCGTCAAGCGGTACCGACACGTCCACGGTGCGCACGTCGTACGTGGCGGCCGGCGGCGCCTCGCCGATCGCGGTGTCCGCCGAGGTGACCTCGAAGCCCTCCTCCAGCGGCACGGGGTTCCAGATGGGGCCGGTGACGGCGCCGACCACGGCGAGCAGCAGCGAGCCCAGCGCGACGCTCGCGACCAGCCGGTAGCCCGCCGCGAGCCGTCCGCTGCGCGGCGCACGGCCGGGGCGGGCACGCCGGGACGCCCCGGCCTCTCGAGGCACCACGTCAGAAGCCCAGTCGGCCGAGCTGCTTCGGGTCGCGCTGCCAGTCCTTGGCGACCTTCACGTGCAGGTCGAGGAACACCCGGGCGCCGAGCAGCGCCTCGATCTGGGTGCGCGCACGGGTCCCGACGTCGCGGAGCCTGGCGCCGCCACGGCCGATGACGATCGCCTTCTGGCTGTCGCGCTCCACGAACAGGTGCACGCGCACGTCGAGCAGCGGGCGACCGTCGGCGCCGGGCGGCTGGTCGCGCGGCACGATCTCGTCGACGACGACCGCCAGCGAGTGCGGCAGCTCGTCGCGCACGCCCTCGAGCGCGGCCTCACGCACGAGCTCGGCGACCATGACCTGCTCGGGCTCGTCGGTCAGCTCACCCTCCGGGTACAGGGCGGGGCCCTCGGGCAGGTGCTTGACGAGCACGTCGGCCAGCACGTCGACCTGGTACCCGTCGCGCGAGGACACCGGGACGATGTCGGCCCACTCCCCCAGCTGGTCGACGGCGATGAGCTGCTCGGCGAGCCGCGCCCGCGGCACGGTGTCCGTCTTGGTGACGATCGCGACCACCGGGGCACCGGTGCGCCCCGGCGGGGTCAGCCGCGCGAGCTGCTCGGCGATGAAGCGGTCGCCAGGGCCGATCTTCTCGTCCGCCGGCAGGCAGAAGCCGATGACGTCGACCTCGGTCAGCGTGTCGCGCACCAGGTCGTTGAGCCGCTCGCCCAGCAGCGTGCGCGGGCGGTGCAGGCCGGGGGTGTCGACCAGGACGAGCTGGGCGTCGTCACGGTGCACGATCCCGCGCACCACGTGGCGGGTGGTCTGGGGTCGGCCCGACGTGATGGCGACCTTCTGCCCCACCAGGGCGTTGGTGAGCGTGGACTTGCCGGTGTTGGGGCGGCCGACGAAGCACGCGAAACCGGAACGGTGGGTCATCGGGCGGCCTCCGAGCCGTGGTCGCGCGCGGCGGTCGTGCCGTGCGCCGGGTGACCCACGGCAGGTGCGCCGTGGGCGGGGGTGGACGGCGTGGGCTCCTCGGGGGCGGCCGCGCGGTGCACCAGCACCGTGGCCAGCCGCTTGCGGCGGCCCTCCACGCGCTCGGCCTGCAGCCGCAGGCCGTGGATCTCCCCGACGGACCCCGGCAGCGGCACCTTGCCCAGCGCCTTGGCCAGCAGTCCGGCGGCCGTGTCCACGTCCTCGTCCTCCACGTCGATGCCGAACAGGTCACCGAGCTCGTCGCGCCCCAGCCGGGCCGGCACGCGGTAGCCGCCGTCGCCGAGGTCCTCGACGCCGGGCCCGCTCGTGTCGTGCTCGTCGGTGAGCTCACCGACGATCTCCTCCAGCGCGTCCTCGATCGTCACGAGCCCGGCGATGCCGCCGTACTCGTCCACGACGAGCGCGATGTGGCTGGACCCGTCGCGCAGCTCGAGCAGCAGCTCGTCGACCGGCTTGGACTCCGGGACGTACACGGGCGGTCGTGCGAGCGAGGCCGCGGGGGCGTCCAGCGGGTCCTCGGCGTCGGGAGCGGGCGCGGCGCCGGTCCCGCGCGCGGGGATCCGCCGCACGATGTCCTTGAGGTACAGCACGCCGACGACGTCGTCGACGGACTCGCCGACCACGGGGACGCGCGAGAAGCCCGACCGCAGCAGCAGCGCCAGCACCTTGTGCAGCGGCGTGCCGGCCTGGGTGGTGATCATGTCGGTGCGCGGGACCATGACCTCGCGCGTGAGGGTGTCGCCCAGCTCGAGGACGGAGCGGAACATCTCGCGCTCGTTGTCCTCGATGGCGTCGGACTCGCTCACGCGCTCGACCATGTCGCGCAGCTCGGCGTCGTCCTGCTCGCTCGTGGACTCCGAGGGGTTGGCACGGCGCCCGACGCCGCCCGCGACGACGGCGACGGCCAGCAGCAGGCGCGACAGGCTCGCCAGCACCCCGACGGGGTGGCGCCGGCCCATGCTGCGCGGGCTGACCCGGACCAGCAGGAACGCGACGACGGCGCAGGCGGCGATGGCCAGCAGGGCCGTGGCCCACCACGACAGGCTGCCGGCGCTGATGGCGAGCGTGAGGCACACCGTCGCGGTCATCTCGGCCAGGAGCCGCACGAACGCGGCGGCGGCCGCGACACGGGGCGGGTCGTCGACCAGCCGCCGCACCCGGGCCGCGACGCCCGGCCGTTCCGACTCGAGCTCGGTGACCCGCGCGCGCGTCACGCGCAGCACGGCGACCTCGCCGGCCGACAGGGCGGCGGCCAGGACGATCCCGAGCAGCGCGACGGCGAGGAGCAGGGCGACGGGGACGCCGCTCATCGACCGGCCAGGAACGTCAGGAGCAGCCGACGCTGCAGCGCGAACATCTCCTTCTCCTCGTCCGGCTCTGCGTGGTCGTACCCGAGCAGGTGCAGGATCCCGTGCGTCGTCAGCAGCAGCATCTCCTCGGCCGTCGAGTGGCCCGCGGCGCGCGCCTGCGTGGCGGCGACCTCCGGGCACAGCACGACGTCACCGAGCACCCCGGGGCCGGCGGGGTCGCCCTCGCGGCCCGGGCGCAGCTCGTCCATCGGGAAGGACAGCACGTCCGTGGGGCCGGGCTCGTCCATCCACCGCACGTGCAGGTCGCTCATGGTCTGCGTATCGACCAGCCGCACGAACAGGTCGGCCTGCGGGTGCACGTGCATGGCGTCCAGCACGTACCGCCCCAGCGCCGCGAACTCGGCCTCGTCGACCTCGACGCCGGACTCGTTGCTCACCTCGACGCTCATGCCCCGTCCCACCTCGCGTACGCGTCGATGATGTCCCCCACCAGCCGGTGCCGGACGACGTCCGAGGACGACAGCCGGCAGAACTCCACGTCGTCCACCTCGGAGAGGATCTCCTCGACGACCCGCAGACCCGACCGCGTGCCGCTGGGCAGGTCCACCTGCGTGACGTCGCCGGTCACGACGACCTTCGACCCGAACCCGAGCCGGGTCAGGAACATCTTCATCTGCTCGACCGACGTGTTCTGGGCCTCGTCGAGGATGATGAACGCGTCGTTCAGCGTCCGGCCGCGCATGTACGCCAGCGGGGCGACCTCGATGGTCCCGGCCTCCATGAGCCGCGGGATGGACTCGGGGTCGACCATGTCGTGCAGCGCGTCGTACAGCGGCCGCAGGTACGGGTCGATCTTCTCGGACAGCGACCCCGGCAGGAACCCCAGCCGCTCGCCGGCCTCGACGGCCGGGCGCGTCAGCACGATGCGGTTGACCTTGCGCGCCTGCAGCGACTGCACGGCCTTGGCCATGGCCAGGTAGGTCTTGCCGGTGCCGGCCGGGCCGATGCCGAAGGTCACGGTGTTGCGCTCGATCGCGTCGACGTACTGCTTCTGCCCGGGCGTCTTCGGCCGGATCGTGCGACCGCGCGTCGACAGGATGTTGAACGTGAGGACGTCCGCGGGGCGGGCCTCCGAGTCGGCGGTGAGCATCGCGACGGAGCGGGTCACGACGTCCGGACTCAGCGGTGTGCCCGCCGCGGCCATCTCGACGAGCTCGTCGACGAGGCGCGTCACCAGGGCCACGTCACCGGCGGGGCCGGCGAGGCTGACCTCGTTGCCGCGGACGTGCACGTCGACGGCGCGGAAGCCGTCCTCGATGGTGCGCAGCACCTCGTCGCGCAGGCCGAGCAGCTCGACCATCGACACCTCCGGCGGGACGGTGACGCGGTGCTCGATGCGCGCGGGGCGGGACTCGGGTGCACGGGGTGCGGGGCTGGACTCGGCCATGTGCTCGGCGGGTGCCGTGCGCTCCTTCTCTCGACGCGTGCCGTGCTGCGGACGGTCCCATCCTACGTCGCGGCCCCGCCCGGCAGCGTCCCCCCGGGGTGCAGGACGCGCGGCGGGCCGGGCCCCGCGTGGGCCCTTCGTCCCCGGGCGCCGGCACGGCAGCGGGAGAACACTGGGGACAGAGCCGGGCAACGGAGCCCGGTGGTGTTGCGTGGCGACGGAGGAAGCACCATGGCGCGGTACGTCAAGGACTTCAGCGAGGGCGACAAGGACCAGAAGGACCTGCTGGGCGGCAAGGGGGCGAACCTCGCCGAGATGACCCGGCTCGGTCTGCCGGTACCCCCGGGGTTCACCATCACCACCGAGGCGTGCCGGGCCTACATGCGCACCGGTGAGGTCCCGCCCGAGCTGCGGGTCGAGGTCACGATGGCGGTCCGGCACCTCGAGGACCAGCTGGGCAGGCACCTCGGCGACTTCCACGACCCGCTGCTGGTGTCCGTGCGCTCCGGCGCCAAGTTCTCCATGCCCGGCATGATGGAGACCGTCCTCAACGTCGGGCTGAACGACGCCTCGGTGCAGGGCCTGGCCGAGCTCTCCGGCGACGAGCGGTTCGCGTGGGACTCGTACCGGCGGCTCATCCAGATGTTCGGCCGCACGGTGCTCGACATCGACGGGGACCTCTTCGCCGACGCGCTCGACAAGGCGAAGGCGGCGCGCGGCGTGACCGCCGACGTCGACCTGGACGCGGACGACCTGCGCAACCTCGTCGGCACGTACAAGCAGATCGTGCGCGAGCAGTCGGGCCGCGAGTTCCCGCAGCACCCGCGCGAGCAGCTCGACATGGCGATCGTCGCGGTCTTCGACTCCTGGGGCACCGAGCGCGCCCGGCTGTACCGGCGCAAGGAGCGCATCCCCGACGACCTCGGCACCGCCGTCAACGTGTGCTCGATGGTGTTCGGCAACCTCGGTCCCACGTCCGGCACCGGCGTCGCGTTCACGCGCGACCCCGCGTCCGGCCGCCAGGGCGAGTTCGGCGACTACCTCGTCAACGCGCAGGGCGAGGACGTGGTCGCGGGCATCCGCAACACGCTGTCCCTGGCCGACCTCGAGACGGTCGACCCCGCGGCGCACGCCGAGCTGCTCCAGGCCATGCGGCGCCTGGAGACCCACTACCGCGACCTGTGCGACATCGAGTTCACGATCGAGCGCGGCAAGCTGTGGATGCTGCAGACCCGCGTCGGCAAGCGCACCGCGCCCGCGGCGTTCCGCATCGCGTGCCAGCTCGTCGACGAGCACCTCATCACCATGGACGAGGCGCTGTCCCGCGTCACCGGGGCCCAGCTCTCGCAGCTGCAGTTCCCGCAGTTCGCGCCGGTGGCGGACGACTCCGACCGTGTGCTGCTGACGCGCGGCATGGCGGCGTCCCCGGGCGCCGCGGTCGGCATGGCCGTCTTCGACCCGGAGACGGCGGCGCAGTGGGCAGCGGACGGCAAGGACGTCATCCTGGTGCGGCGCGAGACCAACCCCGACGACCTCGGCGGCATGATCGCGGCGGTCGGCGTCCTGACGGCACGGGGCGGCAAGACCTCGCACGCCGCGGTCGTCGCGCGCGGCATGGGCCGCACCTGCGTGGTCGGCGCGGAGGAGCTGGTCATCGACTCCGAGACCCGCACCATGACGGCCCGCGGCCACACCGTCCACGAGGGCGACGTCATCGCGATCGACGGCACGTCCGGCGAGGTGGTCCTGGGCGACGTCCCGGTGGTCCCCTCGCCCGTGCAGCGCTACCTCGAGGACGGTCTGGACGTCGCGCTGGCCGAGGCCCCCGACGACGAGACCCGCGAGCTGGTGCGGGCGGTCGACCGGATCCTGCGCCACGCCGACGCCACGCGCCGGCTGCACGTGCACGCCAACGCGGACACCGCCGAGGACGCCGCGCGGGCACGGCACCTCGGGGCCCAGGGCATCGGCCTGTGCCGCACCGAGCACATGTTCCTCGGGGAGCGCCGCGTGCTCGTCGAGCGGGTCGTGCTGGCGGCCGACGACGCCGCGCGGCAGGAGGCGCTCGACGCCCTGCTGCCGCTGCAGCGCCAGGACTTCACCGACATCCTCGAGGCGATGGACGGGCTGCCCACGACGATCCGGCTCATCGACCCGCCGCTGCACGAGTTCCTGCCGGACCTCACCGACCTGTCCGTGAAGGTCGCGCTGCAGGCGGAGCGTGGCGAGGTCGACGAGCACGACGTGACGCTGCTCGCCGCCGTGCGCCGGATGCACGAGGCGAACCCGATGCTCGGCCTGCGCGGCGTGCGGCTGGGCCTGGTGATCCCCGGCCTGTTCGACCTGCAGATCCGCGCGATCGCGGAGGCTGTCGCGGCCCGGCTGGCCGCCGGCGGCGACCCGCACGCCGAGATCATGGTCCCGCTCGTCGGGTCCGTGCAGGAGCTGCGGCTGGTCCGCGAGCGCGCCGTGGCGATCATGGCGGACGTCAGCGCCGAGCAGGGCGTCACGGTCGACCTGCCCGTCGGGTGCATGATCGAGCTGCCGCGTGCGGCGCTCACCGCGGACCGCATCGCGTCGCAGGCGCAGTTCTTCTCGTTCGGCACCAACGACCTCACGCAGACGACGTGGGGCTTCAGCCGCGACGACGTGGAGGGCGCGTTCTTCGCGCAGTACACCGCGAACGGCGTGCTGTCGGTGTCGCCGTTCGAGACCCTCGACGTCAAGGGCGTCGGACAGCTCGTGCAGATCGCGGTCGAGCGCGGACGCGCGACGCGTCCCGACCTCACCCTCGGCGTGTGCGGCGAGCACGGCGGCGACCCGGAGTCCATCCGGTTCTTCGACGCGGTGGGCCTGGACTACGTGTCCTGCTCGCCGTTCCGCGTGCCGATCGCCCGGCTGGAGGCCGGTCGCGCGGCGATCGAGCACGAGGGCAGCGACTCGCGCTGACCCCTGGACCCGTGGGGGCGACGGCACCCTCCCCCCCCGTCGCGCCGCCGCCCCCACGCCTCACCCGTCCTGCCTGCGCGGGCCGGGTCGAGGGTCGTGCGTCGACCCGGCGGGCTCCGCCGGCACCGTCGCGGACGGCGCGTGCACCGCCCCGTCACCGACGGGGCGGTGCGGCCGGTCTCAGCCCCAGCGCCCGAGGCGCTCGGCGAGCATCGCGAGGGCGACGGGCCCCGCGGTCGACGTCCGCAGCACGTGCGGCCCGAGCAGGCACGCCACGGCACCCGCGCCCGTGAGGGCATCGAGCTCGCGGTCGCTGATGCCGCCCTCGGGCCCGACGACGACGAGCACGTCGCCGGCGTCCGGCAGCGCGACGCCCCGCAGCGGTGTCGTCGCGGACTCGTGCAGCACCACCGCCGCCCCGCCCGCCGCCACCGTCGCGTCGACCAGCGCGACGAGGCCCTTGTCGTCCACCGGCTGCGCGACCTGCGGCACCCGCGCACGGCGCGACTGCTTCGCGGCGGTGCGCACGGTGCCGACCCAGCGCGCGCGGCTCTTCTGGGCCCGCTCGCCACGCCAGATCACGATCGAGCGCTCGGCCTGCCACGGCACGACCGCGTCCACGCCGACCTCGGTCGCGGCCTCGATCGCCATCTCGTCGCGGTCACCCTTGGCGAGCGCCTGGACCAGGACGAGCCGCGGCGACGGCTCGGGCTCGACCGCGACGTCCTCGACGTCGACGCGCACCCCCTCCGGCCCCACGGTGCGCACCCGGCCGACCAGCCGTACGCCGGCACCGTCGACCACGTCCACCCGCTCGCCGGCCCCACGCCGCTGCACGACGCCGGCATGGCGCCCCTCCGTGCCGTCGAGCAGGTAGTCACCGCCGGGCCGCACCGCGTCCAGCCGACCCGGCTCGACGAGGAAGACGGGCGCGCTCACCGGCCCGCGAGCTTGTCGCGCAGCTTGGCGAACATCCCCGGGTTGGCCGCGGCGAGCCGCGCCTCGGGGCGCTCCTCGCCGCGCAGCACGGCGAGGCGGCGCAGCAGCTCGGCCTGCTCCTCGTCGGCGGGCGCGGGCACCTGGACCTCGACGTGCACGTGCAGGTCGCCACGGCCACCGACGTGCAGGTGGCCGACGCCCAGGCCGCGCAGGGTGATGACCTGCCCGGGCTGCGTCCCGGGGCGCAGGTCGACCTCCTGCGGACCGTCCAGCGTCTCCATGCTGACGACCGTGCCCAGTGCGGCGGCCGTCATGGGGACCTGGAGCGTCGCGTGCAGGTCGTCCCCACGACGCACGAACGTGTCGTGCTTGCGCTCGCGCACCTCGAGGTACACGTCGCCGGCCGGGCCGCCGGCCGGGCCGACCTCGCCCTGGCCGGTGAGCTTGATGCGCGTGCCCGTGTCGACGCCCGCGGGCACGTCCACCGACAGCGTCCGGCGCGAGCGCACGCGACCCTCGCCGGCGCACTCGGTGCAGGGCTCGGGGATCACGGTGCCGAAGCCGTGGCACGCGGCGCAGGGCTGCGTGGTCATGACCTGGCCGAGGAACGACCGGGCGACGCGCTGCACGGACCCGCGCCCGCCGCAGACCTCACAGGTGCGCGGGGAGGTGCCGGGCCGGCAGCAGGTGCCGCCGCAGGTGGGGCACAGCACGGCCGTGTCGACCTGCACCTCGCGGTGCACGCCGAACGCCGCCTCGGCGAGGTCGAGGTCGAGGCGGACGAGAGCGTCCTGGCCGCGCCGCGCCCGGGGGACGGGCCCGCGCGGCGCGCCGCCGGCGCCCGCGCCGAAGAACGTCTCGAAGATGTCCTGGAAGCCGAAGCCGCCGCCCATGCCGCCGCCCGGCGACGCGGGGTCGCCGCCCATGTCGTAGGCGCGGCGCTTGTCGGGGTTGCCGAGCACGTCGTACGCCCGCGACACGTCCTTGAACCGCTCCTCGGACGCCGGGTCGGTGCCCGCGACGTCCGGGTGCAGCTCACGGGCGAGACGCCGGTAGGCCTTCTTGATCTGCTCGGGCGTCGCGTCCCGCTGGACGCCGAGGATCTCGTAGTAGTCGGTCACGTCGCGTGCTGCTCGCTTCCTGCTCGTGCGGGGCGTACCCGGGCCGGCGCGCGGGGCGCCGGACGACGCGTGCGCGGGGTGTCCCGGTCAGCCCGCGAGGATCCGGGTGAGGTACCGGGCGACGGCGCGGACCGCCGCCATGGTCTGGGGGTAGTCCATGCGCAGCGGGCCGACCGCACCCAGGACCGCGACCGACGAGCCGTCGGCACCGTAGCCGCTGGTGACGATGCTGGTCTCGGCCAGGCCCTCGTGCTGGGTCTCGCGGCCGATGCGCACCGCGACGCCCTGCGAGTCCTCGGCCATCTCGGAGAGCAGCCGCAGCAGGACGACCTGCTCCTCCAGCGCCTCCAGGACCGGGCCGATCGTGTGCGGGAAGTCGGCGCCGGCGCTGCGGGCCAGGTGGGAGGCCCCGGCGACGACGACGCGCTCCTCGCGCTCCTGCGAGAGCGTCTCGGCGACGACGGCGACGACCGACCGCGCCAGGTCCTCGCCGTCGGGCGTGAACTCGGCGGCCAGCTGCTCGAGCGCACCGTCGAGGTCCGCGAGCCGCAGGCCCGCGGCGGCGATGTTGAGCCGCACGCGCAGCCGCGCGACCACGGCCTCGTCGAGGTCCTGCGTCAGCTCGAGCGTGCGCTGCTCGACGCGGCCCGTGGTCGTGATGATGACGACCAGCAGGTGCCGCGCGCCCACGGGGACGAGCTCGACGTGCCGCAGCGCCGAGCGCCGCAGCGACGGGTACTGCACGATCGCGACCTGGTGCGTCAGCTGCGCGATGAGCCGGACGGCACGGTCGATGACGTCGTCGAGGTCCACGGCCTCCTCGAGCAGCGTGCCGATGGCGCGCTTCTCGGCGGACGACAGCGGACGCACGCCGGAGAGGCGGTCGACGAACTCCCGGTAGCCCAGGTCGGTGGGGACGCGGCCGGCAGACGTGTGGGGCTGGACGATCAGCCCGGCGTCCTCGAGCGCCGCCATGTCGTTGCGGATCGTGGCGGGCGAGACGCCGAGCGCGTGGCGCTCCGCGAGGGCACGCGACCCCACGGGCTCCCGGGTGGCGACGTAGTCCTCGACGATCGCGCGCAGCACGTCCAGCCGCCGGTCCTCGCTGATGCTCATGTCGCTCCCCTCCGTCCCCGTGGTCACCGCGCCCGTCCGACGCGCCGCGGGCGGCCGCCGGGTAGCACTCACGTGTAGCGAGTGCCAATTCTACGCGCTCGTCCAGGTCGGTGGTGGGCGGGGCCCGCGCGTCCCCGGGACGCCCGCGCGCCGACCTCCTAGAGTTCCCGCGTGACCGACGACCGCTACGGGTCCGACGTGCTGTCGGGTGACCGCTCCACGTCCCGCCCAGCCCACCACCGCCCCCCGCGGGTCTCCCGCGAGCAGCCCGCCGAGCGCGGCCTGGTCGTCGAGGACGTCGAGACCGGCTGGGTCGGCGCCGTGGTGCGCGTCGAGAAGTCCGGCGGCCAGCACGTCGTCGTGCTGGAGGACCGCCGGGGGCGCACCCGCACCTTCCGGCTCGGTCCGGGCTTCTGGGTCGACGGGGAGCCCGTCGTCCTCACCGCACCCGTGACGTCCCGTGCGCCCGCCCGCCCCACGCGCACGGCGTCGGGCTCGGTCGCCGTGCCCGACGCGCCCGCCCGGGTGGCGCGCGGCTCGCGCATCTGGGTCGAGGGCAAGCACGACGCCGAGCTCGTCGAGAAGGTCTGGGGTGACGACCTGCGCGTCGAGGGCGTCGTGGTGGAGCTGCTCGACGGCGTCGACCACCTCGCCGACGCGCTGCGCGACTTCCGGCCGACCGCGGACCGGCGGGTGGGCGTGCTCGTCGACCACCTGGTGCCGGGCTCCAAGGAGAGCCGGCTGGCGGCCGAGGCGCTGCGGGGCGTGCCGACGGGCACCGTGCTGGTGCTGGGCCACCCGTACGTCGACGTCTGGCAGGCGGTGCGCCCCGAGCGCGTGGGCCTGGACCGGTGGCCGACGATCGAGCGCGGCACCGAGTGGAAGCGCGGCATCCTGCGCGAGCTGGGCTGGCCGGCGCAGGACCAGGCCGACGTGGCCCGCGCCTGGCAGCGCATCCTGCGGGCCGTGCGCTCCTACGCGGACCTGGAGCCCAGCCTGCTGGGCCGCGTCGAGGAGCTCATCGACTTCGTCACCGCCTGACCGGCACGCCCGCGGTCGGGGTGGACGCAGCGGGGCCCGTCCGTCACCGGACGGGCCCCGCTGCCGCACGATCTCAGCGCGCGACGTGCGCCACGACGTCAGGGGGCGACGTGGCCGCCGCTGAGCCGCCGGTACGCGTACACCGTGAGCAGCGCGCCGACGGGGAGCGAGACGAGCACGCCCACGCCGCACACCAGCGAGCCGACCCAGCTCACCAGGGCGACGACGAGGTACACCAGGACACCGGTGCCCAGATCCCGGGTCTGCAGCGCGACGCTGGTCCGGATCGCGTCGATCGCGCTCTCGCCGCGGTCGACGATGGCCGCCACCGCGTAGAAGACGAAGAACCCGCCGACGAGCAGCGCCACCTGCCCGATGAACGGGATCAGGCCGGCCACGAACCCCGCCACGGCGATGACGAGGGCCAGCAGCACGAGCTGGCCCGCCCGGGACGTGTCGAACAGGTCCCCGACCGACAGCGGTCGACCGTCGGCCACCTTCAGCGCGGCCTTGGTGAACGCGGCGCTGAAGAGGACCAGCAGGAGCAGCAGGATCGCGCCGTAGATCGTGATGCCGATCGACGCGCCGACCCCGGCCAGGCTGCGCGCGACGTCGTTGCGGCCGTCCGTCAGGGAGGCGGCACCGCCGACCAGGACGAGCCCCACGACGGCGACCACCGCGATGACGAGGAACCAGACGAGCCCGCCGAGGACGAACGCCGCCCAGTTCTGGCCGAACTTGGAGAACGACCACGAGAAACCGGCACCGATGTCGACGGGCGCGGCCCGGTACGGGGCCTGCCCGCCGTACGGCGGCTGCTGGCCGTACGGCGGCTGCTGGCCGTAGGGCGGCTGCTGGCCGTACGGGGACTGCTGCCCGTAGGCCGGCGGGGTCGGGCCGCCGGGCGCGGCGCCCGGGGGCGTGCCGTACGCC
>JAEWEJ010000303.1 GCA_023389455.1 Actinomycetes bacterium
GTGCACGGCTCGTCCGTGGGCGTCGGGGCGTGCACCACCCCCGGCAGCACGACGTCGCCGCGCGGCCGCGCCCACGTCACGCGCCAGCCCCGGGCCGCGCGCTCCTCGACCGGCCGGTCCGCCACGAGCGCCAGCGGGACCTCACCCTGCGCCGTCAGCACGTCCCACCGCTCGGCCACGTCCGCCAGACGCCGCGGGCGCCCACCCTCGACGTCGACGAGCACCTCGACCAGGCCCGGCAGCGCCAGCAGCAGCACGTCGTCGACCGCGTCGAGCAGGGCCGCCACCTCGTCACGCACCAGGGCGTCGCGCAACGACAGCACCACCGCCGTGTCGTAGCCCGCGGGCGGGCTGCTCTGCGTGGCCCACGGCAGGCGCAGCGCAGGCAGCGAGCCGTCGCGGCGACGCACCTCGTCGGCCAGCGCGACCCGACCCTGCGCGGACTCCTGCGCCGCGGTCCGCGCCAGCAGCTCACGGGTGTCCGCCAGCGAGAACCGCACCGCCCCCGTCGTCGAGCACACCGTCACCTCGTCGGCCACGGCCCGCACGGCGGCGAACCCGACACCGAACCGCCCGACGGTGCCCACGCCCGCGTCACGCTTGGCCGACGCGCGCAACGACGCCAGCGACGCGACGCCCGCCGCGTCCAGCGGGGCGCCGGTGTTCGCGGCCACCAGGACGGGCACGCCGTCGTCCGCCGTGGCCAGCCGCAGCAGCAGCCGCCCGGGGACGCCCGCACGCGTCGCGGCGTCCGCCGCGTTCTGCGCGAGCTCGACCAGCACGCGGTCGCGGTAGTACCCGCGGGCGTGGTCCTCCTCGGTGTTGGCGTCCTCCCGCAGCCGCGTCGGCGACGCCCGCCACGTCTCCAGCACCGCGCCGCGCAGCGCGGCCGTGCCGAAGACGTCGGAGGTCACGGCCCGTCGGTCGCCTGCGTGCCGGCGTCCTCCGGGGCGTCGGTGACGGGCTCGGTGGCGGCGTCGTCCGCCGCGACGAGCGGGCCGTCCTCCGACGTCTCCCCCTCGTCCACGGGCACGCCCGGGGTCACCGCGTCCTCAGCCGGAGCAGCGTCCTCAGCCGGCGCAGCGTCCTCAGCCGACGCAGCATCGTCAGCCAGAGCAGCATCCGCGGCCGGAGCAGCATCCTCAGCCGGAGCAGCATCCTCAGCCGGAGCAGCATCCGCGGCCGGAGCAGCGTCGGAAGCCGACGCAGCCACGTCCGCGTCGTCCGGCCCGTCACCGGTCCGGCCGGGTGCGCTCAGCTCGATCACGTCGACGGCGTTCTCGTCGAGCAGCGGGTCCGGGGCGGGCCACTCGCTCGGCACGGGGTCCACGTCGGTCTCCGAGTGCGCGCCGCACCCGTGGTCGAGGCTGACGACCTTGCCGTCGTCCGGCGACCACTCGTTCGCGCACACGGCGAAGAGCGTCCCGAGGGACCCCTGCAGCGGCACGAGGAACCCGCAGGACCCGCACGCCCCGCTGGACGCGACCGAGCCCGGGGTCGCCGGGCCGCGGGAGCCGCGGTACCAGCGCTCCGCCGCCTCCGAGATGCCCTGGGGCGACAGCACCCGGACGCGCGCGAGCGCGAGCTCGTCGATCGCGACCTCGTCGACCTCGGGGTCACCGGTGGGCGTGAAGCCCGGCTCCAGCCGCGGGTCGTCGGGGCGGAACGGCAGGACGTCGCCGGGGCCGATGTCGCCCGGGCGCAGCCGCTCCGACCACGGCACCCACGGCTTGGCGAGGATCGCGTCCTCGCCGGGCAGCAGCTCGGCCTCGCACACGGTCGCGGTCCGTCCGCGCGGCACCCGCGCGACGGTGACGGTCCACGCCCAGCCGCGGTACCCACGCGCGGTGCAGGCGAACCGGTGCGACACGAGCCGCTCCGCCTCGCGCACGGCGCCGAGGTACTCGCCGACGTCCTGGGGCTCCTCCGCGATCTCCACCGCGACCTCGCGGGCGAGGTCGACAGCGCGCTCGAGGACGGCGTCCTTCACGGCTGCCATGCCTCAGGCCTCGAGCTTGTCGGCCACGCCGCGCAGCAGCGTCGCGAACTGGGACGCGCGCTGCCCCTCGGGGTAGCGGCCGCGGCGCAGGTCGTTGCCGACCTTGTCGAGCACCTTGATGAGGTCCTCGACGACGACCGCCATCTCGTCGGCCGGGGGACGCTTGGCCTTGACCACGGACGGCACCGGGTCGAGCACCGTGACGGAGAGCGCCTGGGGACCACGGCGGCCGTCGGCCACACCGAACTCCACCTTCGTCCCGGGCTTGGGGGCGGTGACCCCCACGGGCAGCGCCGAGGCATGCAGGAAGACCTCACCGCCGTCGTCGCTGGCGATGAAGCCGAATCCACGCTCGGTGTCGAACCACTTGACCTTGCCGGTGGGCACTTCAGCTCCTTCACCGCCGGACACATCCGCGAGCACTCCCGCAGACCGTCACCAGGCTACCGGGCCGTGCCCGACTTCATGCTCGCCGGGCCGGGGGGCGGGGCTCCGTCGGCCCTGGTCCCGGGTGAACTCCCGCGCGACGGCGGCCGCGCGCGCACGACGCCCGTCGGGCCGGGCCGGGCCGGGTGGTAGACCGGAGCCGTGGACGAGGACCGCGCGCGCGAGCTGCTGGCCGCGCTGCGTGCGGA
>JAEWEJ010000305.1 GCA_023389455.1 Actinomycetes bacterium
CCCCGAGCGGGTCACCGACGACCTGCTCGGGGGCACCGCCTCACCCGCGTGAGACCGCCATCCGCCACAGCGCGCGCCGGTCGACGGCCCCCGGGGAGGCGAGCGTCGCCAGCGCGTGGAGCCGCGACGTGACCCGCCACCGCGCGGCCCGCTCCGCCCGCCGCCACCCCAGGGCGTGCATCTGGGCCGCGGCGTACCGGAAGTACTCGACCTCGCCGTCGAACCGCGCGGCGCCGGGGACCGACGCGCTGGCGTGCCGCCGGTACAGGAAGCACGTCTCGGGCTCCAGGAGCACCTGCTCCCCCGCCGCGAGCATGTCGATCACCAGGGCGAGGTCCTGGATGACGGCACGCCCGGGCTGGAACGGCGTGGCCAGCAGCGTCTCGCGGCGGAAGGCGAGCGACGGGAAGTACAGCCAGTCGCCGTGCAGCAGGCTCGCCGCCAGCCGCTCACCGCCGAGCAGGCGCCGCCCACCCGGACGCATCGCCGCCTTGACGCGGTCCGCGAGCGGCGTGACCGGCGCACCGTCCGCGTCGATCACCCGCACGCCCGGCTGGATCACCGCGACGTCCGGGTGCGCCGCGTGCGCGTGCAGGACGGTCCGCACGTACCCCGGCAGCAGCACGTCGTCGCAGCCGGGCAGCACGACGCGGTCCTGCGTGGCGAGCTCCGCGCACGACCGGAAGGTCGCGGTGATCCCCTCGTTGCGCTCCTTGCGCACGTACCGGACGCGCGGGTCGTCGATCGTCGCCATCCACTCCTGGACCGTCCGGTCGGGGTAGGCGTCGTCGACCACCGTGAGCAGCCAGTCGGCGCTGTCCTGCGCGAGGACGCTGCGCACGGTCTCCTGGAGCAGGCGGGGGTCGCCCCAGTACGGGACGAGGATGTCGAGCGGCACGCACGCAGGGTAGCCGCGACCGCTGGGCGCGCCCGGCGCACTAGGCTGGACCCCCGTGAGCGCCTCCGTCACCCCGCGCCTCCTCATCGTCGTCCCGGCCTGGAACGAGGAGGTCGTCCTGCCGCACGTGCTGGACGAGCTCGCGGCGTGCGTGCCGGACGCCGACGTCCTCGTCGTGAACGACGGCTCCACGGACCGCACCGCCGACGTGGTGCGCGCGCACCACGGCGCGATGCTGCTCGACCTGCCGCTCAACCTGGGGGTCGGCGGGGCGATGCGTGCCGGCTTCCGGTTCGCGCAGCGCCACGGGTACGACCGGGTCGTGCAGCTCGACGCGGACGGTCAGCACAACCCCGCCGACGTCGCCCGCGTGGTCGCCCTGCTCGACGAGGGAGCGGACGTCGCCATCGGCGCCCGCTTCGCCGGCGAGGGCGACTACCGCGTGCGCGGGCCGCGGCGCTGGGCGATGGGGCTGCTGTCCCGCGTCCTGTCCCGGACGGCCGCCACGCGGCTGACCGACACCACCTCGGGATTCCGCGGCGCCAACGCGCGCGCGATCGCGCTGTTCGCCCGTGACTACCCGGCGGAGTACCTCGGCGACACCGTCGAGTCCCTGGTGATCGCGTGCCGCGCGGGTCTGCGCATCCGCCAGGTGCCGGTGACGATGCGGGCCCGCGCCGGGGGCACACCGTCGCACAGCCCCGTCAAGGCCGCCGTCTTCCTCGGTCGGGCCGTCCTCGCGCTGGCGGTCGCCCTGTCCCGTCCCATGGCCCCGCCCCCGGTGCCCCGTCCGAGCGGAGACACGGCATGACCGGGTACGCGTTCGCCGTCGCCTCGTGCATCGCGCTGGTGGTCTTCCTGCTCGTCCTGCTGCGCACGCGCAGGCTCCGCGAGAAGTACGTCGTCATGTGGATCGTGCTGGCCCTGGGCGTGTGCGTCCTGAGCCTGTTCCCCGAGGTGGCGGGCCACCTCGCCCGGTGGACCGGCGTGCAGACCCCCAGCAACCTGCTGTTCGCGGCCTCCCTGCTGGTCCTGCTGCTCGTGTGCATCCAGCTCAGCGCGGAGATCACCGCGCTCGAGGAGGAGACGCGCACGCTCGCCGAGGAGGTCGCGCTGCTGCGCCTCGACGTCGAGCGGGGCCTCGTCGGCAGGTCAGCGCCCGACGACCCGCAGCCGTCGCCGCAGCTCGACGAGGCACCGCACGAGCAGCAGCCGTGAGCGCAGCGCGGCGACGACGCCGCGCGGTCGCGGTGGGCTCGTGTTCGCGTCGTGGTACCGACGCAGGACGCTCACGGCCTCGTCGTGCACCATCGTGCCGGTGAGGTCGCCGTAGAGCGCGATCCACAGGTCGTGCGACTCCACGAGGAACGGCGGGAACGGCAGCAGCACGTCCAGCGCCCGGCGCCGCACGCCCATCGCACAGCCGAAGTACGGCCGGTTGCCGGCCAGCACGCCCAGCACGTCACGGGCCCGGCGGCCGCCGACCTTGCCGCGCAGGCGCCACGCCCGCTGCCCGTACGGCCCGGGGATGGAGTCCGGCCCGCCGAGCGTCGCGAGGTTCGTGGCGACCACGTCGCCGGCGGCCAGGTCCGCCACCATGCGCTCCAGCCGGCCGGGGACCCACACGTCGTCCTGGTCCGCCAGCAGCAGGACGTCGCCGCGCGCGGCCTCGAGCGCGGCCTCGAAGGTCCGCACGTACCCGCGGTTCTCCCGGCGCAGCTCCACCCGCAGCCGGGGGTCGTCGACCCGGCGGAGCACGTCCGGCGTGCCGTCGTCGGACGCGTCGTCGACCACCACGAGCTCGTCGCGCGGGCCCAGCTGGGCCAGGACCGACGCGATCTGCTCCTCGACCCAGCGCGCGCCGCGGAACGTCGCCATGCAGACGCTGACCCGCACGTCCCCGCGGCCGTCGCCGCCGCCCGGCGCGTGCGCCCGTGCCGTCATGCCGCCACCTCCCGTACCCCGCGCCGCAGCGCCACCAGGTGCACCACGAGCCCCACCGCAGGGCCCACGACGAGCCCCAGGACCGCCCGCTGCTCGAGCGTGCCGGGCAGCAGGAGCACGCCGACCGCGGCGGCGCTCGCCGCCACCCAGCCGCCGACGAACGCGCGGTGGCGCGTGAGCGCCTGGCACAGCGCACCCGTCAGCGTCAGGAACGCCAGCCCGACCGCCGCGAGCGTCAGCGCGCCCAGCACGGGTCCGGCGACCCGGTAGCCGTCGCCGAAGACGACCTCCATGAGCCACGGGCCGACGAGCGCGGCGAGCGCCGCGGCGAGCACGCCGGCACCGGCCACGACGGCGGCGATCGGCGCCAGCACGCGCAGGCCACGCCCCCGGTGGGCGACGAAGTGCGCGACGGCCACGCCCTGGAACGCGTTGAGCGGGACCATCAGCGGTGCCCGGGTGACCGAGATCGCGAGCAGCAGGGGGGCCGCGAGCCGGCTCTCCGCGACGGACGTGGTCGCCGCGACCAACGAGGGGTAGCCCACCACGAGCACCGCGCTCGCACCCGCGGCGACCGACGCCGCGACGACGCGCCGCGCCACGACGCCCGCGG